>DCGX01000014.1:38391-47679 GCA_002315505.1 Ruminococcaceae bacterium UBA1767 | reverse complement strand
CTGTAGCTTGTGAATGTGCCGTCCTTATAGGCATAAAAGTCGATTTTTCCGTCGGGATGCGGAGCATAGAACAAGTCCTTCTGCTGAGTCTGAACAAGCGGATAATCCGACACAAACTCGCCGACCTGCACGTCCTTGATTTCCTTCGCAGAACCTGTTGTGATTGAACCGAGTAATTTTTTTGAGAATTCATCATTTGAAGAAAGTACGGCAAAAACACCGCTTATCACAAGAACAACAGCAAGAATAATCAATATTATTTTCTTGGATTTTGACATAAGAACTACCTCTTATTCTATTACAAGCTCGACCGGACAATGGTCTGAGCCGAAAATTTCGGAATGAATTTTTGCGCTGACAAGCCTGTCCTTCATGCTTTCGGACACGCAGAAATAGTCGATACGCCAGCCCGTATTTTTTTCACGGGCCTTGAAGCGGTATGACCACCAGCTGTACGCAAATTCCAAATCAGGATAAAAATAGCGGAATGTGTCGATAAATCCTGCATTGAGAAGCTCGTCAAACTTTCCTCTTTCTTCGTAGGAAAATCCTGCGTTGCCGATATTCGTTTTCGGATTTTTCAGGTCAATTTCATTGTGTGCAACATTGAGGTCACCGCAGAATACAACAGGCTTTTTCTTTTGCAGGGAGCAAACATACTCTCTGAAAGCGTCCTCCCACTTCATTCTGTGGTCAATGCGTTTAAGCCCGTCCTGCGCATTCGGCACATATTCGGTAATAAAATAGTATGTGTCAAATTCAAGCGTAATCAGTCTGCCCTCGGTGTCAAGCTCGTCAATGCCGAGACCGTATGTAACGGCAATCGGTTTTTCCTTTGTGAAAATCGCAGTACCCGAATATCCCTTTTTCTCTGCGTAGTTCCAGTATTGATGATAACCGTCAAGCTCAAGTGTGAGCTGACCCTCCTGCATCTTTGTTTCCTGCAGGCAGAAGATGTCTGCGTCAAGCTCGTTAAAAGCATCCATAAAGCCTTTTGTCATACAGGCTCTTATTCCGTTTACATTCCACGATATGAATTTTTTACTCAAAATACACACCTCCGCATTATAAAGGTTATTATATCATACTATTATAAAAAAATCTATTAAAATAATGTGAATTTTTTAAAAAACAAAAACGGACGATGTGGGCATCGTCCTCTACGCAGAATATACATATTACGGGATATTTCAAATTGTGCCGATTTGAGGTTCTTCGTCGCTTTGCGCCTCAGAATGACATACTTGCTCTACTTATTCACCATTCACTATTACTTATTACTTAAATTTACCCCCCTCAGTCTGCTTCGCAGACAGCTCCCCTATGGGGCGCCTTGTTCAAATTCGCACTTTAACGCTGCCCCACAGGGGAAGTGGCATTGCGAAGCAATGACGAAAGGGGTAAATCATTTATATTTGAGATTCTTCGTCGCATGCTCCTCAGAATGACATACTTAAAAAGTCATACTGAGCGAAGCGAAGTATCTAATTGTGCATTGTGCATTGTTCAACTCAATATCCCGAGGCTGACGGACAACGCACGGTTTACACGTGACATATCGCCGTCGGCAAGATTGCCCATTTTCTCCTTTAATCTTTTTTTATCAAGTGTTCTGACCTGTTCGAGCAGAACTATGGAATCCTTTGAAAGTCCGCACTCCTGTGCATCGACCTGTATGTGAGTAGGTAAATTTGTTTTAAATCTCTGACTCGTGATTGCGGCGGCAATTACTGTCGGGCTGAACTTATTTCCGACATCATTCTGCACTATGAGAACAGGTCTTATTCCGCCCTGCTCCGAGCCGACAACGGGACTTAAATCCGCATAAAATATATCTCCCCGTTTTATTGTCATTTCGTATCACTCTCCGTTTATTTTTCTTTCAGTATTATGTTTGCCTGTTTTTTGCCGAATTAATCATTTGCGGGGAGCTTAATCCGACAATATTATTATATTCCCGAAATGTTATACTTGATATTTTTATAACAATGCTGTAAAATGAAGGTACAAACTTTCAGGAGGGATTATATGTCCAACATCTGGCACGATATGTCGCCGAAGCGCATCACACCCGAAGATTTTGTATGCGTTATCGAAATCTCAAAGGGAAGTAAGAAAAAATATGAGCTTGACAAGGAAACAGGTTATATTATTCTTGACCGTATTCTTTACACATCAACTCACTACCCTGCAAATTACGGTTTTATCCCACGTACTCTCGGTGATGACGGAGACCCGTTGGATGTTCTTTTGCTCTGCTCCGAGGAGCTTGAGCCGCTTACACTCGTTAAGGCTTATCCTATCGGTGTTATTTCCATGATTGACGGCGGAAGAAATGACGAAAAAATCATTGCAATTCCGTTCAATGACCCGAATTACAACATCTACACTAACATCGACCAGCTACCTCAACATGTTTTTGATGAAATGAAGCACTTCTTCACCGTTTACAAAACTCTCGAGAGCAAGGAAACCGCCGTTGATGAGGTCAGTGCAAGAGATGTTGCAGTTAAGGTTATTTCCGAATCTATTGACAGATATATTGATAATTACTGTAAATAAACTTAGTAAAGGAGTTTTGATATGATTAAATACGATGCTGTCGTTGTCGGCGCAGGTAATGCAGGTCTTGCTGCTGCATTGGAGTTTGCGCAGAGCGGCAAAAAAACACTTCTTATTGAACAACACAATCTCCCCGGTGGCTGTGCTACGAGCTTCTGCCGTGGTCGTTTTGAATTTGAGCCGTCACTCCACGAGCTTTGCGGAGTAGGTCCCGAGGAAAATCCGGGCACAGTCAGAACAATTATGGATGATTTCGGTGTTAAGGTTGAATGGAAAAAGGTTGATGATTGCTTCAGAGTAATTTCAACATTCTCCGATGGTACACCGATGGATGTTACAATGCCGTCGGGCGCTGACGAATTCATCGACAAAATGGAATTCTATGTTCCCGGTTCAAGAAGCAAGATGGTTGAGCTTTTCGATTTTCTTGACCAGATTGAAGAATTCGTTAACTTCACAGCAGAGCCTGACTACGACAAAAAAGAGCTTATGGCAAAATATGCCGATGTTCTTCATGTGGGTGCATATTCAACAAGCAAGGTTCTTGACGCACTCGGTATGCCCGCGAAAGCAAAGGACATTCTTTCTGTTTACTGGTCATACCTCGGTGTTGACATGGACAGACTTTCATTCTTCCATTACGCAAATATGGTTCATATGTACGTCAAGAGCGGTGCATATATACCGACTCACACATCTCACGAAATCAGTAACACTATGATTGAGCGCTTCCGTGAGCTTGGCGGCGAGGTATGGTACAACTGCCGTGCTGAGGAATTCCTCTTTGAGGGCAAGAAATGCGTTGGCGTAAGAACTGCTTACGGTGAAATCAAAGCTGACTATGTTCTGGCAAACATTAACCAGGATATCATCTACGGCAAAATGATTCCGAAAACCGTTCCTATCCCCGAGCGTGAGTTAAAACTCTCTGCCGCAAGAAACAGGGATTTCGGTGCTCGTATGTTCACAGTTTATCTCGGTCTTAACAAAACAGCTGAAGAACTCGGAATCAAGGATTACAGCATTTTCCTTGAGGAAACAATGGACTCCGTCAAGGATTACGAAAACCTTAAGAAAATTGATACAAACAACTATTCTATTTTCCTTTGCTACAATGTGGCTAACCCCGGTATTTCTCCCGAAGGAACAGCAATGTGCTCATTCACAACAATGTTCACCGCCGCTGACGACTGGAACAACATTCCTCAGGAGGATTACGTTAAGGTTAAGAACAAGCTCGCAAAGAAGATTATTGACAACTTTGAAGAGAAAACAGGCATTGTTCTCACCCCGTATATTGAGGAAATCTCTGTTGCAACTCCGTGGACCTTCGCCCGTTATCTCAATGTACCCGAGGGAAGTGTTTACGGCTACATCACAAACGATTGGGACAGCATTCTTGCACGTATTCTTACAGGTGAAAAGGATTACCCATTCAAGGGCTTAAAGCATATCGGTACTTCCGGCGAACGTGGTGACGGATACAGCAGTGCATATTATTCGGGCAAATTCACCGCAATTGCCGCTGTTAAAGAAATGAACGGAGGTAACAACTAATGGCTGATAATTTTAAAATAAGCAAGGTCGGAATTGTTGACATTGCAAAATTCCTCCTTCTTGCAAACACACGTGAAAATATTATTAAAAAGACTCCTGCAAAGCTTATTGATGCCACCTTCGCAATCAACGAAAATGCAAAAGCACTCCATCCTGCATACCAGGAGGTTGTTGTCAGCGAGGTCATCGACCACAAGGGTGCAGGTGCAAAATCATTTATACTTTCAGTTAAAAACGGTAAGGCTTCATATTTCCGTGCAGGACAGTATCTGAGCGTATTTCTCAATGTCAACGGCAGTGTTGTTTCACGTCCGTATTCAATCAGCTCTTCACCTGCATGGACAAAGGAAAACAAATATGCAATCACAGTCCGCAAGACAGCTGACGGCTTCGTTTCAGACTGGCTTTTAGACAACATCAAGGTCGGTGACGAGCTTGTGGTTTCTGCCGCTGAAGGCACATTCTACTATGAAGAGCTTCGTGATGCAAAGAACGTCATTGCTCTTGCAGGCGGTAGCGGAATCACTCCGTTTTTGTCAATGGCTTATGCAATCCGTGACGGAATCGAGGATTTCAATCTCACAATCATTTCGGGCAGCCGTACAAAGGATGCTATTCTTTTCAAGGATGAGCTTGACAAAATCGCAGAGGAGTGTGACAAGGTTAAGGTAGTTCACGTTCTTTCTGAAGACAAAACAAAAGGCTTCGAGCACGGCTTCATCACAGAAAAAATAATAAAAAAATATGCTCCGAAAAAAGAAGCATACTCAATCTTTATGTGCGGTCCTGCCGCTATGTACAAGTTTGAAGAGGGCGAAATCGAAAAGCTCGGACTTGAGCGCAAATTTGTCCGCAGAGAGCTTCTCGGTGTAACAAAGGATATCCGAAATCACGAGGATTATCCGAAATCATGCAAGAAAAAGAACTTCAAAATCACAGTTAAAAAAGGTCCGAGAACCTTTGAAATCAACGCAAATGCAGACGAACCGATTCTCGTTGCTATTGAGCGTGCAGGCATTTCGGCTCCGGCACGTTGCAGAAGCGGTGAATGTGGCTGGTGCCGTTCAAAGCTCGTTTCGGGTACAGTATTCATTCCGAAGGAGAATGACGACGGAAGACGCTGGTCTGACAAGCAGAACGGATACATTCACCCGTGCGCAACCTTCGCAACCTCTGACCTTGTTATTGAGGTTCCGAACAGCTATGTAAAATAATACGTTTCCATTAAAAAATCCACTCTGAGCCCCAGAGTGGATTTTTGTTATTCGGTTTTTATTTCTTCTGCCTTTGCATACTCTTTGGCTTCATCATCCTCAGCCCTCCACAGATGAATTACGCCCTCATCATTGAGCAGCTTTGTTACAATAACGAGAATCGGCAACAGGAAAAGTCCGACAACACCGAACAGCTGTGTGCCGACATACATAGCCATAAGTGTAACAAATGACGGAAGTCCGACGGAGCCTGCAACGAGCTTCGGCTCAATAATCTGTCTTACAACGGAGATAATTACATACAAAACCAAAAGTCCGATTCCGAGTCCGACTTTGCCTGTAATCAGCGAATAAATTATCCACGGAACCATAAACGTACCCGTACCGATAACAGGAAGAATGTCAAGAACCGCAATAAGCAGTGCAAGTGCAATCACGTGACCGCCTGTATATAATTTTGCCAGTGAAAGAATACTCAGGCCTGTGAAAAGCTCTGCACCTGTAATTAAAATAATAAGTGCATATGAACGCAGCAGCTTTCCGATTGATTTAAAAACAATGTTCTTGCTTCGGGAGAGCTTCTCTTCGTATTCGGGCTTTAACTGACGTTTAATAAATTTAACGACAACGTCATAATCTGCCGCCATAAAGCACGATGAAATTATTGCAATCAGCACTGCAACAACTACTGACGGAATTTGCTTTGCCGTAGTCCACAATCCGCTCAGCGGAGTTGAAAACGTCGAAAATGAAATATCCGAATCACCTGCGCTGTCAACGATAAGCGATGCAATTTCAGACGCACTCTTATCCCTTATCAGGTCAAACCAGTTTGTCGCAGATGTAACAAATCTTTTTTCAACAAAGTCCGGCAAAATTGATGAATTATTTATCACCCACAGCTTGACATTATCAATCAAGGTCGGGAAATCAGATATTTTTTCTCTGATAAATTCCGCAAGATTTTTCACCGCATCTGCACATTTCACACCTATCATGGAAATCAGAAATGCAACAAGCAAATATATCAGCAACGTCAATATAGTCGAGATTAACCCTTTTTTCAGCTTTGTTTTGCGTACAACAAAGTTTGACGGTCTTTGCACAAGCATTGAAATGAAAAAAGCAACAAGGAACGGTGCAAACACCCAAAGACAGTACTTGATAAACAAATATGCAAGTCCGAGAATCATTACAAGATAGATTAAATTTATAATCCTCTTTTTTCTTAATTCTATGTTTCCCATTTTTATACCTCCGAGTAAATTACACTTATTCTATACCATTTTTTGTATTAATGCAAACAAAATACAAAAAATCATTATTTTTTTTAAATTTCTCTTTATCTTTTTAAAATATTGTGATATACTTTTCGTGATTATTTTACAAATGGAGTTGGAAAGTATGGAAATAGCCATTATGGGCTACGGTGTTGTTGGTTCGGGTGTTGCAAATGTCATTTCGCTTAACAACAAAAAAGTCACCGATAAAAGCCTTCAGGAAAGTATGAATGTTAAGTACATACTTGATTTAAGAGATTTTCCGGGTGATGAAAACGAAGATAAAATCATCAAGGATTTTAACACTATTCTTAATGATGAAGAGGTTAAAATCGTTGTTGAAACTATGGGCGGACAGAAACCCGCTTTTGAGTTTGTTTCCTCATGCCTTAAAGCGGGCAAGAGTGTTGTTACATCCAACAAGGAGCTTGTTGCCGCTAAGGGTGACGTTCTCCTGAAGCTCGCAAAGGAAAACAATGTTAACTTTATGTTTGAAGCAAGTGTCGGCGGTGGTATTCCCGTAATCCGTCCTATTGACCAGTGCCTTGCCGCAAACGAAATCGATGAGGTTGCAGGTATCCTTAATGGTACTACAAACTTCATCCTCACAATGATGATATTTAACTCGATGAGCTTTGAGGATGCACTCAAGCTCGCACAGGATAATGGTTATGCTGAGAAAGACCCGACCGCTGATATTGAAGGTCACGATGCCTGCAGAAAAATCTGCATCCTCGCTTCTCTTTGCTTCGGCAAGCACGTTTTCCCTGAGAGTGTTTATACAGAGGGTATCACAAAAATTACACTTGAGGACGTTGAATATGCCCGTTCATGGGGCGGAGTTATCAAGCTCCTCGGCAGAGCAAAGCGTGTCGGTGACAAGATTTCAGCTATGGTTTCACCTGCTCTCGTTGCAAACACAAGCATTCTCTCTGGTGTAAACGACGTATTCAATACAGTTCTCGTTCGTGGTAACGCTGTCGGTGACGTTGCATTCTACGGCAGAGGCGCAGGAAAGATGGCTACTGCAAGTGCTGTTGTTGCCGATGTTATCGACTGTGCAAGACACATCGAAACAAGAAAGCCTTTCGGCTGGGGCGATGCCGTTGACAACTATGTTGTAAATCACAAGGACGTTGAAACAGCATATTATGTAAGAGCAACAGGTGACAAAATCTTTGCACTTAAAAATGCTGAGGAGGTTTTCGGAAACATCAGTATTCTCACAAGAGAAAATGCTCCTGAGGATGAGTTTGCTTTCGTAACTCCTGTCGCAAAAGAAGCAGAGCTTGACGAAAAGCTCGATAAAATCAGCAACATAAATGTTGTTTCAAAAATCAGAGTAGTTAATTATTAATTTTATATACAAGTGGTGAATTAAATGAGTCTTATCGTACAGAAATTCGGAGGTAGCTCCGTTGCAAACGCCGAAAGAGTTATGAATGTTGCGAAAATCGTAACAGATACATACAAGCAGGGCAACAGCGTTGTAGTTGTTGTTTCGGCACAGGGCGACACAACAGACGACCTTATCGAAAAAGCAAAAGAAATTAACACAAATCCGTCAAAGCGTGAAATGGATATGCTCCTTACTTCAGGTGAGCAGATTTCAATCGCACTTCTTGCAATGGCAATCGAGAAATTAGGTTATCCCGTAATTTCACTTCTCGGCTGGCAGGCAGGCTTCCTTACAAACTCTGTTTACAGTTCAGCAAGAATCAAGAAAATCGATTCAGCAAGACTTAAGACAGAAATCGACAACAAGAAGATTGTTGTTGTTGCAGGCTTCCAGGGACTTAACTCTGCCGAGGATATGACAACACTCGGTCGAGGCGGTTCAGATACAAGCGCAGTTGCTATCGCAGCAGCATTACACGCTGACAAATGCCAGATTTATACAGACGTTGACGGTGTTTACACCGCAGACCCGAGAAAGGTTAAGAATGCAGTTCGACTTAAGGAAATCACTTATGATGAAATGCTCGAGCTTGCTACCCTCGGTGCACAGGTTCTCAACAACCGTTCGGTTGAAATGGCAAAAAAATATAATGTTGAAGTTGAAGTTATTTCAAGTCTTAACCCAATTCCGGGTACAATCGTAAAGGAGTCAACCAAAATGGAAAAAATGTTAATAAGAGGCGTTACAAAAGACACTGACACATCAAGAATTTCAATCGTAGGTCTTACAGATGTACCGGGCGTTGCATTCAAGATTTTCTCATTGCTCGCTGCAAAGAACATCAATGTTGACATCATTCTTCAGTCTGTCGGTCGTGACAACACAAAGGATATTGCTTTCACAGTTGGCACAAAGGATGCAGACGAGGCAGTTAAGGCTTGTGAGTCACTTCCGTTCATCGGTGATGCAAAAATCGTTCGTGACGATTCAGTTGCTAAGATTTCAGTTGTAGGTGCAGGTATGGAAACACATCCGGGCACAGCATCAACAATGTTCGAGGCTCTCTTCAATGCTGACATCAACATTCAGATGATTTCAACAAGCGAAATCAAAATCTCAGTTCTTATCGACAAGAAAGACGCTGACAGAGCTGTAAGCGCTGTTCACGAAGCATTCTTCAATGTTGACTGATTGATAATATGAATAATTAAACCGTATCGCAGTTTTGCGATACGGTTTTTTTACCCCCTCAGTCACTTCGTGACAGCTCCCCACA
>DCGX01000014.1:36561-38282 GCA_002315505.1 Ruminococcaceae bacterium UBA1767 | reverse complement strand
CTTGAGATTCTTAGCCATTCGTAACTTTTTCTGTT
This sequence comes from Ruminococcaceae bacterium UBA1767, assembly GCA_002315505.1. GTDB lineage: Bacteria > Bacillota > Clostridia > Oscillospirales > Acutalibacteraceae > CAG-488. Next base: position 38,247 of record DCGX01000014.1, on the reverse strand, counting down.
TATCTATTGAATTATTTTTAATAATAAATTATAATGTGATTCATAGATTAAAGGCTTGGTATTATTTTACAGTTAAAAATTGACTTCAACGAATTTTCCAAGCTATCGGCCTGCTGTCCGACCACAGTGTCTGCCGAAATCAAATAAAATAATGTAAAAGGGTGAAAACATGAAAATAAATGTTGTTATTCCGTCTTATAACTGCGAAAAATATCTTTACGATACAGTAAATTCTGTTATTTCTCAGGACTATGACGATTTGCGTATAATAATTGTTGATGACGGTTCAAAGGACTCAACGAAGGAAATCAGCCTTAAGCTTAAAGAACAGAATGATAATATCGTTTATATTTATCAGGATAACGCAGGTGTTTCATGTGCAAGAAATACAGGAATAGATTATGTTATTAAAAACAGAGTCGGCTTTGAATATATTATTTTTCTTGATTCCGATGATATGTGGAGAAAATCATTTTTTAACGAAAGTGTCAAGTCCGCTCTTGAAGCAAAAACGGATGTTCTCGGCTTTGAAATGTGTCGTTGCTCAAACGATATGAAAAAAGCTGCTTCAAAAAACAGGCTTCTTAAAACACCCGACGGTGATCCACTGGAAAAGGAATACTCTGTTGTCAACGGCGGTGCGGACAATATTCGTTGTTTGGACGAAGCACATATGGGAAGCATTTTTTATTCTGTTGAGATGATTGAAAAATACGGCATCAGATTTTTTGACGGGCTCAAATTCAGCGAAGACAAAATATTCAAAATTCAATGCCTCTATGCCGCTGAAGAAATCGGACTTTTTACAAGAGTTCTTTACCTTTACCGCAATGTTTCATCCTCTGCCATGCATACTGCAAGCTTCAACACGGAATATTATAAAACAATTATCGATTCATACATAAAGTGTGACAAACAGATGCTTGAAATCAAGAACGACAGCAAAAAAGAGCTTATGTGGGGTAGAATTCTGGCAGCTCGCTACACAGCACAGATAACAGATGAAATGTATAAAATGTTTGTTCCGAAAGCAAAAGTTAAAGCCTTCTTCAAAGAAAATCAATATCTCATTGAAAACCTTAAGCAATACGGCACTTTAGCTCCGAACACAAAAGCATGGCTTAAAGTATACGAAGCCTCGGAAGAAAAATACATTCTCAGACAAAGAATAGCCGGCATAAAACAGTTTTTCAGAAACAAATTGAAAAAGATGAGCTATTTCAGAAAAATGTATCATAACAATACATACTCAAACGAAAACAAGTACATATAAAATCAAGTGTAAAGTACCCTGTTAATTTAATATAAAGTTATGGCAGACCGAAGATTGCTCCCCGGTCTGCCGTTTTATTTATACACAGATAAGTTCTGTGTTAATAATCTCGATTGCACGGTTACGGATGTTATTCATTTTCCACACCCACAGCATTTGCTCTTCGGCTTTATGCTGTTCTGTAACGCCATCTGCTTTAGCCATATCTTTTACAAACCGAAATAGCATTTCTTCCGCTTGTTCATTGATGTCGGCAAGGTAGAAATTTAATGAGCTATCCATTTGAATAATGGTATAGGTTGCTTTCTTGTCCTGCTTAGGAAAATATCTGTGTCTTCGTCTCACCTGCCGGTTCGGTCGGTGCTGTTGAAAATGAATTTTCAACGGTCTCCACAGGGAGCCTTAAATCATGT
>DCGX01000014.1:21968-36464 GCA_002315505.1 Ruminococcaceae bacterium UBA1767 | reverse complement strand
TCGCCACTACGGGATGAAATTCACTTGGGATTAAATATACACCACTCTGCAAAAGGGCATAATTGTGCATTCAAAGGACGATGTGGGCATCGTCCGCTACGAAAATCTAATAAAAAACCGTAGCTTACAATCAAGTAAACTACGGTTTAACTTTATCTCTTAAAGCAGGCGTTATAACTGCTTGCCCATTTTACAACGAGCTTTCTGTCATACTTCAAAGGCATTGCGGTTGTTGCCGCAGTAACCTTTGCAATATCGCTGACCATTTTGACAATTTTTCTGAAAACAACAGGATTCTTAACCGAACCGCTTACCTTCTTCTTCAATGCCTCAGGTTCAAGCATTCCACCCAGCATCGAAGCAAGGCTGTTTGAATCAGCACCGATTGTCATATCATCTGCATTGAGAATTTCGTTTTCAAATATGTAGTCAAGCTCTTCGCCGTTAAGACGGGTAAGCATCAGCTTTACACTTGCAAGCGGAGCAAGTCCATTACCGAGAATTTTATAAAAGCCTCGCTGATATTTCCACAAGGTTTCGCCGTTGTAAAGTCCGTCCTTGTCGGCAATAACAGTATCTGCAAGAACTCTTGCAGCCTTAAGGCAGTTTGCGATACCCGAGCCGATAACAGGTACTGTCATAAACGCACTGTCACCGATTGCGGCATATCCGTCTGCAACGAGTACGGCAAGCGGCTGACGAACAGGAATGTTTGCGAAGCTGCCGCCACGAACAATTTCCGTGCCGAGGTCGGGATTGTACTCACGTAATTCACCGAGAATTTCGTTAACCTCGTCCATTTCGATTGGAACAAAGCTGCCGATAAGCACATCTGTGTACTCGCCGTCATCAGCAACCCAGCAAATCATCTTTCTTCCCTTGAAGAAGAGGTAAACTCTGAATTTATCACCCTCGCACTCGCAAGGCTTGTTGAAAAATCCACGATACACGAAGAACTGTTCGTATTCCTGAACCTTATGCTGAATACCGAGAGCCTTGGGAAGCTGACTTCTTACAGGAGAATTGATACCGGCAGCATCAATCACAAGGTCTGCATATTCAACACCCTCTGCTGTCTTTATTCCAACAACTCTGCCGCCGAGCATTACAGGAGCTTCAACCGGAGTTTCGTACTTGAATTTCACACCGCATTCCTCTGCGTGAGCTATGATGTGATTGTAAATTTCCTTACGCTCCATCTGAATTTCAAGCTCTTCAACAGGAACGTGCTGTTTTACTCGCATTGTCATCGCAGGGTTGATAAAGGTCATATCATTCTTCAGAAGATATTTGTCCTCAGCCGGCATTTCCATACCGCAGGCAAAAAGACCTTTTCTGTCAAAAATATCTGTCCAGTCATAACCCATGTCCTCACGCTTATGTGCTTCATAAACGGTGACATCGAATCCGTTTTCTGCAAGCATAGCACCTGCGGCAATACCGCCGTGACCACCGCCTGCAACAATAATTTTCTTGCCCATAATCCCACTCCTTAAAAAATTTATATTAAAGTATAAAAAATCAGCTTACACCGAGCTTCTTTGCCATTTCTGCTGTCTGAAGCTCGAGCATTTTGGAAACGCCTTCCTCCTGCATGGTGATACCATAGAGTACGTCAGCCTCTTCCATTGTGCCTCGTCTGTGAGTAATAAGAATAAACTGTGTATTTGCCGTCATTCGACGAACATAGTGCGCATATCTTGCAACATTGACATCGTCAAGTGCGGCCTCAACCTCGTCAAAAATACAGAATGGTGCAGGTGAAACCTTCAGAATTGCAAAGAGAAGTGCGATAGCCGAAAGTCCCTTTTCACCACCTGAAAGCAAATCAATGTTCTGAACATTCTTGCCGGGCGGCTGAACCTTGATTTCAATGTTACATTCAAGTACATCAAGTCTGTTTTCGAGAATAAGTTCAGCCTTGCCGCCACCGAAAAGCTCAATAAATGTTTCACCGAAATATTTATTGATTTTCTCAAACTGGTCGATAAACTGCTCAGCCATTTTACCCGTAAGCTCATCAATGAGCTTATTGAGTTCATCACGGGATTTTTCAATGTCCTCAAGCTGTGCCTTCATAAATTCATAGCGCTGAGAAACCTCTTCATATTCCTCAATAGCTCCGACATTTACACTTCCGAGAGCACGAATTTTGCCCTTAATTTCCTGCAGAGTTCGTGATGCCTGCTGATAGTCCTCAATCACGATTTCGAGCGCTTCAGCCTCGGTTTTTGTCAGCTGATACTCGTCAAAGAGCTTATTGATTGCATCGTCAAGCTGTTTTTCCATTTGAGCCTTTCGCTCTTCAAGTCGTGCAAGCTCGCCGACAATTTTTTCACGCTCTGCGGAACGATTTCTTTCCTCTGTACGAAGCGTTGCACTTCTTGCATCGCAGGCTGTACGCTCCTGAATGAGAGCTTCAACATCACCCTTAGCACTACTGCTTCTTGAGTGGAGCTCCTTTGACTGTGCAGTGAGCTCTGCAATTTTTTCTTCAATCTCTTTATTAGCTTTCTCGATTACTTCAATTTCACTGTTGAGGTCATCGAGCTTACCCTCATGGCTTGCCATACGTCTGTAAAGAAGGTCAATTGCTTCCTTACGAGCCTCGGTGTCCTTTTCAAGTGCAAGAATTTCAAGATTAATCTTTGCCTCAAGCTGAGCGAGCTTTTCTTTTTTCTCTTCGAGAACAGCTCTGTCATTTGAAATACTTTCAAGCTCTGTTCTGCACTTTGCCATTTCTTTATTAAGCTCTTCTGCCTGTGCCTGTGCCTTTGAGCGAAGCTCTTCAAGGTCGGAAATTCGTACAGAAGCATTGTGCTTCTCTCTGCGAAGCTCCTCCAATGCGGCATTGGCGGTATCGAGCTTTCCGTCAATAAGTGCAAGCTCGCTTTCCTTACGGATAATGTCCTCCTGCACTCTTGCAAGGTCAGCCTGTGAAGCATCAAGGTCTGCTCTTGCCGAAGACAGCTCGATGCTTATTCTCTTATAAACCTCATTGTCATCTTCCTGCTCTGCTGTGAGCTTTGCCACCTCTGATTTGAGCTTATCTATCTCATTGCCACGGCTGAGAATGCCTGCATTGTGTCCTCTTGAACCACCCGTCATTGAACCGCCTGCATTAACAATCTGTCCGTCAAGAGTAACAATCTTAAATCTGTAAGCATACTTCTTTGCCATAGCGATTGCACTGTCAAGGTCATCAACAACTACGGTTCGACCGAGAAGTGATTTTATTATTTCATCATACTTGCTGTCAAAGTCAAGCAGTCTGTCAGCCATATCAACAAAGCCGAAGCAATCCTCAAGTCCCTTTTCGGTAAACGGCTTTGCAGTTACTGATGTAAGCGGTAAAAATGTAGCTCTGCCGACCTTCTTTTCCTTGAGCAAATTAATGGCTTTCTTTGCATCGTTCTCGTTGTCGGTGACTATATTTTGAATTGCATTTCCGAGCGCTGTTTCAACGGCAACGGCATATCTGTTTTCGACATTAATCAGCTGAGAGAGCGGTCCGTGAATACCTTTTAGGAAACCACCCTTTGCCTCACGGATAACGGCCTTAACTGCACCCGAATAGCCGTCCATATTCTTTTCCATATCGTCAAGCATACGGATTTTATCTTTTTTCTGCAAGATGTCAAGTCCACGGGAATCCATCTGTGACTTGAGCTTCTCAGCCTTTTCGCTTCGTGACTGCACCTTAAGATTATAGCCCGAAACGGCATTCATAATCTCCCCTGCATTTTCGTTATATTCATCAAGCTCTTTCTGTGCGGCGTTATGCTTTTCCTCAAGCTCGGTAACGTATCCGTTTCTTGTGGACAAAACGCCATCAATATTTGTAACACGTCCCTGGATTTCTTCTATTGAAGAATTTGCGGTTGTTTCCTCAATTCTTCTGTCGGCAATTTTTGCCGTTAAGTCAGCAATTTTCTGTGAAATATCTGCAATTATATCTGCGAATTCACCTGTAACATTTTTTGTGTCGGCAATGTCTGCGGAGGCTGAATCAAGCTCCTTACGCTTCGCTTCGATTTCAGCTAAAATCTCTTCGATTTCTTTTTTGCCCTCAGCAATTTCCGTTTCGATACCCTTTTCGCTGTCGGTTGCGTCATCCATATCCCTGCGGATACGTTCGATTGTCTGATTGTTGTGAGCAATTGTGTTTTTTTCGACGGAAATCTGTCCGTCAAGCTGTACCGCCTGCTCCTCATAGCTTGTTACATTCTGTCGGATATTATCAATACGGACAGTGATTTCCTGTCCTTTTGCGATAATTTCTTCTGTTTCAACTTCGATTCTGTTAAGCTCTGCCTCGGCAGTGTCATACTGAGCCTGTGCGATTGAGAGCTTTGTTTCCTGCTCACGGAGCTTATCCTTTGATGTGTCAATTGTATGTAACCAAAGACCGATTTCAAGCTCTTTTTTCTCTTTAGCAAGAACTAAGAATTTCTGTGCCTTTTCGCTCTGTGTTTTAAGCGGACCGACACGGCTTTCAAGCTCGGAGAGAATGTCACGAAGACGGACAAGATTCTCTTCCGCCTGGTCGAGCTTTTTATTTGCATCGCTTCTGCGATAACGATAGTGGGAAATTCCTGCGGCTTCCTCGAGCATTTCACGTCGCTGACCGGACTTTGATGAAATCAAATCGGCAATTCTGCCCTGGCTGACAAGTGAATAGCCGTCTCGACCGAGGCCTGTATCCATAAACAATTCGTGAATATCACGAAGTCGCACATTCGCACCGTTGAGCATATAATCGCTCTCGCCCGAGCGGTAAAATCTACGGGTAACGGCAACCTCGTCAAGCTCACAGTTGTTGAGCGTTCTGTCTTTATTATCCAGCTTAAGTGTTACCTCAGCGAATCCTAACGGTTTACGGATTTTTGTTCCGCCGAAGATAACATCTTCCATCTTTGAACCACGGAGATTTTTCGTTGACTGCTCACCGAGTACCCAGCGAACAGCATCGGCAATGTTACTTTTACCCGAACCATTCGGTCCGACAACCGCCGTCATTCCGTGATTAAAATTGAAAACAGTCTTATCAGGGAAGGATTTGAATCCCTGCATTTCGAGTGCTTTTAATCTCATAAAATTTCATTCCTTATTGATAAATCGTATTTGGGAATTGTACTGTCTGCTATCACCCTTGCATCGTATCCGAGCTCTGCAAGTGCGATAATATTTTTCTTTTTCTGTCCCGTCATCTGCGAAATTGCAGACGGAGAAACGTATATATTTATTCTGCCCTTCGGCAATGGATTTCGCTTAATATAATCAAGTGCAAGGGTAAGATAAATCTTACCGTCACAAAGCTCCTTGAATGCAGGATGATATGCACCTGCGACGAAGCCTTCCTCGACATTTCCTCCCGAATGAAGTCCTGTGCGAATAACCTTAATGTTGTTCTTATGAAACATCATCAGCAGCTTTGCACACAAATCAGCTGCGTTCTCAATGGTCTGAGGAACATATTCTCCGCTTCTGTAAAGCTCTGCTAATTGTGTACCCTCAAGCACAACCGTCGGATAAATTCTGACAGTATCGGGCTGAAGCTCAATAATTTTTTCAGCGGTTTCAATGCTGTCCTCGTCCGTCGAGCCATAAAGTCCCGTCATCATTTGAAGTCCCAACTCAAAGCCACGGCTTTTGAGCAGATTTGATGCGTTTACAACATCATTTGCGGTATGCCCACGACGATTCATCGAAAGCACCTTATCGTTCATACTCTGTGCTCCGAGTTCTACGGCTGTGACACCGTATCGTTTGAGAATATCACAAATTTCGTTGTCGATTGCATCGGGACGGGTGGAAATTCTTATTCCCTTAAAGCTCTTGTTCTCAACATATTTATATGCCGCACTTAAAAGCTCGAGCATTGTTTTTCTGTCGATTGCAGTAAAGCTTCCGCCGAAAAATGCAATTTCACCACCGACAGAATCGGGATTTTTGATTGCGGTCATTGCGGCTGAATCAACATCCTCTGCCGTCACCTGTGCGGTGTGACCCGAAATAGTCTTCTGATTGCAAAACGAACACTGATGCGGACATCCGTTATGTGGAACGAACAATCCGACGTTAACGTGCCTCAAAGTCCCATAAGCTCCAAGGCTTCCCTTGCAGCCTCCTGCTCAGCTCTTTTTTTGCTCTTGCCGATTCCCTTGCCTATTACGTTTGAATTGAGATGAACCTCAACCTCAAAGCGCTTATCATGGTCGGGACCGCTTTCACCGACGAGAACATATTCAATGATTTCACCCGGATTTTTCTGAACAACTTCCTGTAAAATTGTTTTGTAATCCTTGATTGACTGATGCTTTTTTATAGCCTCGTCAATGTAGTGAAGCACGAATTTTCTTGCGCTCTCCATACCGCCGTCAAGATAAATTGCGGCAATAACCGCTTCGAATGCGTCTGCCTGAATTGACGGACGATTTCTGCCTCCTGTAACAACCTCACCCTTACCGAGCAAAAGATATTCACCGAGGTTGATTTCACGGGCAAAGCCTGCAAGTGATTTTTCGCAAACCATATTTGCACGCAGCTTGGTCAATTCGCCTTCGGGAAATTTAGTGTAATTTGTGAAGAAATTCTCCGCTGTGATAAATCCCAGAACTGAGTCGCCGAGGAATTCAAGCCTTTCATTTGAGCCTGCGCAGGTTTCGTGATTTTCATTTGCATACGATGAGTGCGACAATGCACGAAGTAAAAGCTCTTCGTTCTTAAACTGATAGTCGAGCTTATTCTGTAATTCCTTTAAATCCGTTTTCATTATCAGAAGTTCTCCTTTCTGTAAAAATCAAGGCTTCTCTGAGCCAATGCTTCGTATCGGAGCTTTTTATCTCTAATTGTTTCATCGAGCGGCGGAAGTATGCCGAAGTTTGCTCCCATCGGCTGAAAATTCTCAACTGTTTCGTTGCTGATATATCCGCTCAACGCACCGAGCATTGTGTAGTTCGGTAATTTCAACGGCTCTTCACCGTTAAGTCTTCTTGCCATATTAAGTCCTGCAAGAATTCCCGCAGAGGCTGATTCCATATAACCCTCGACACCTGTAATCTGACCTGCAAAATAAAGTCCATCACGACCTTTGAATGAAAAATCGGAATTAAGATGACGGGGCGAGTCAATAAATGTGTTTCGGTGCATAACACCGTAACGTACAAATTCGGCATTTTTGAGCGCAGGAATAAGGGAAAATACTCTCTTCTGCTCACCGAATTTGAGGTTAGTTTGAAATCCGACAAGATTATACATTGTACCGCTTGCATCTTCTCTGCGAAGCTGAAGCACCGCCCATGGTCTGTGACCTGTTCTCGGGTCACGAAGTCCGACAGGCTTGAGCGGTCCGAAGCGCATTGTGTCAGCTCCTCTTGAAGCCATAACCTCAATCGGCATACAACCCTCATACACACCCTTTTTCTTATCAAACGAATGTGTTTCTGCGCTTTCTGCATTAACAAGCTCATTATAAAACAGCTCGTATTCTTCTTTATTCATCGGGCAGTTAAGATAATCATCTTCACCGCCACGGTCATATCTTGACTGTGTAAATGCACAGCTTTTATCTATGCTTTCATCCGTTACAATCGGTGCGGCCGCATCAAAAAAGCTGAGCGAGCCGCCGCAAAGCTCCTGTATTTTTTCAGCAAGAGCATCGGATGCGAGCGGACCTGCGGCAACGATAACATTGCCTTCGGGAATTTCGGTTACCTCTCTGCACTCAACCGTGATAAGCGGATGTGCTTTTATTTTCTCGGTTATCATTGCGGAAAATTTATCCCTGTCAACCGCAAGTGCACCGCCTGCAGGAACACTGCATTTCTTTGCACACTCAACGCAGATTGAACCCAGAATTTCCATTTCAGCCTTAAGAAGTCCTGCGGCTGAGCCGATTCGCTGAGCCTTCAACGAGTTTGAACAAACAAGCTCGGCAAGCATATCAGTTTTGTGAGCCGGGGAATGCTTCTTCGGTTTCATTTCCGCAATGGTAACAGGTATTCCTTTGTTTGCAAGAGTCCATGCAGCCTCAACACCTGCAAGGCCTCCGCCTATTACAAGAACATTATTCATCTTTGTCAGCGTCTTTCTTTTTTCTTTCTGCTTTCTTTTCAAAGCCACAGCTTTCATCAAGGCAGGCTATAATTCCACCCTTGCGCTTGAAAAGTGACTTTCCGCAATTCGGACATTTTTCTTCTGTCGGCTTATCCCATGTCATAAAATTGCAATCAGGCCAGTTTCCGCAGCCGTAGAATGTGAAGCCTCTCTTTGACTTCTTCTCGATTACCTCACCGCCGCAGACAGGGCATTTTGCGTTTGTATGGGTAACAAGCGGCTTTGCGTTTTTGCACTCGGGATAGCCCGGGCAGGCGAGGAATTTACCGTAACGACCTGTCTTGATAACCATCATTCTTCCGCATTTGTCACACGGGATATCTGTCTGGTCTTCCTCAAGCTGAATTTTGACATCCTTCATTTCTTCCTTGACCTTTGAAAGATTTTTGTCAAAATCATCATAGAATTCGTGAAGCATTGCGATATAATCCTCTGTGCCTTCGCCGACTTCATCGAGCTTTGTTTCCATTCCTGCCGTAAACTTTGTATTTACGATTTTCGGGAATTTTTCATTGAGAAGCTTTGTAATTGCCTCACCAAGCTCTGTCGGATGAAGAATTTTCTGCTGACGTTTTATATATTCACGTTTAACGATTGTTGTAATAATTGTAGCATACGTACTCGGTCGTCCGATACCGTTTTCTTCAAGAGCCTTGATGAGCGAAGCCTCAGTATATCTTGCAGGCGGCTGAGTGAAATGCTGATTGCCTGCAAGCTCCTTTAACTTGAGCTTATCGCCAACCTTCAACTCGGGGAGCTTACCCTCCTCGTCGCTTTCTTCGTCTGTGCTCTCCTCGTAAAGGACTGTAAATCCGTCAAACTTTACGCTGTAGCCGGCTGCAGAAAATACGCAATATCCGTCAATGCCCTCTGTAACAGCCTGTATTTCAGCCTTAACTGTGTTCTGAATACAGGTTGCCATAAGGCTTGCAACAAATCTCTTCCAGATAAGTGTATAAAGCTTATACTGGTCAGATGAAAGATTTTTCTTGACTTTTTCGGGAGTAAGTGCGGGATTTGTCGGACGGATTGCTTCGTGACCATCCTGTGCGTTATTTCTTGATTTGAAGTATCTCGGCTTTTCGGGAAGATATTTCTCGCCGTAGGTGTCGAGAATAAACTGATTCGTTGCGGCTCTTGCCTCTTCTGAAATACGAAGAGAGTCAGTTCTCATATATGTGATAAGACCTGTTGTGCCGATTCCGTCAATGTCAACACCTTCGTATAATTCCTGAGCGGTGCGCATTGTACGCTGAGCCTGGAAGCCCATTTTTCTCGATGCCTCCTGTTGAAGAGTTGAAGTGATAAACGGAGGTGCGGGATTCTTCTTTCTTGTGCCTTTTTTGATGTCTGTAACAGTATATTTTGCACCGTCAAGACGGCTGAGATATTTGTCTGCCTGCTCTTTGTTTGTAATCTTAATCTTGCCTGTTTCGTCACCTACAAATGCCGCTGAGAAGCTCTTTCGGGCAGGAGTGATAAACTTTGCGTCAAGGCTCCAGTATTCCTCAGGCACAAAGGCACGGATTTCATTTTCTCTGTCAACAATGAGCTTAACAGCAACAGACTGAACACGTCCTGCGGAAAGTCCGCGACGAATTTTCTGTGAAATAAACGGGCTTAATTTATAGCCTACAAGTCTGTCAAGAATTCGTCTTGCCTGCTGAGCATTTACGAGATCCATATCGATTGTTCTCGGTGCGCTCATACCGTTTGCAATACCTGTTTTTGTGATTTCGTTGAATGTAACTCTGTTTGCCTTGGTCATATCAAGCTCAAGCAATGTTGCAAGATGCCATGAAATAGCTTCTCCCTCACGGTCCGGGTCAGTTGCGAGAAGCACCTCGTCACTTTCGGCAACCTTCTCTTTAAGTTCCTTGACGAGCTTTTCCTTTCCCTTTATTACTGCATATTTCGGAGCAAAATCCTTCTTGACATCAACACTCAATTTTGCAGCAGGAAGGTCACGAACGTGTCCCATTGATGCTGTTACGTTATAGCCTGCGCCAAGATATTTTTTAATTGTTTTCACCTTTGTCGGTGACTCAACTATTAAAAGCTTTGACATAAAAATCATCCTTTAATTCTTCAGTTTGTATATCTTGCCGGGCATCGGCTCGACAAGTCCTAATATTTCCATCTCAGTTATTGCCGACATAAAGTCAACTGTGCTGAGCTTTGATTTCATGATTAATTCCTCCGCCTGCATAAGCTGTGTGTCAAAGGCTCTGTAAACGAGCTTTGCGCTTTCACTCAGCAACGCAGGTTCCGGTGACAAAATAAACTTTGCTTCGCCCTTCTCCTGCTTTTCCGGATTATCGGTAAGCGGCTTGTGTGTGGGAGGGTCGGCATAGGTTTTCATTTTCAATTTTTTATCTATTTTCTCATAATCGAGCAATTCGGGGTAAATATTTGCATATTCCTCGAGTACATCCATTGCAGAAAGTACAGTTTTTGCGCCATCGTGGATAAGTCGGTTTGTTCCTGCATGAAGTCCTGAAGTAATATCTCCCGGAACCGCAAAAACATCTCTGCCCTGTTCGACAGCCCATCTTGCTGTGGAAAGTGAACCGCTTCTTTCTCCTGCCTCAATAACCACAACCCCGTAGGCAAGTCCCGAAATGAGTCTGTTTCTGTACGGAAAATTTCTGCCGAGAGCTTCCGTATCTGGCGGATATTCTGTAACAAGTGCTCCGTTATCTTTAATCACACTGCGAAGCTCCCTGTTAGACACAAGATAGTTGCTGTTAAATCCGCAACCGAGCACAGCAACGGTTTTTGAATTCTCATCGAGTGCACCGTTATGTGCGGCACTGTCTATGCCGAGTGCACCTCCGCTGACAATTACCGCTCCTGCCTTCGCCATTGAAGAGGAAAGCGCCCTTGCAATACAAACGCTGTTTCTCGTAGCATCTCTTGAACCGACAATCGCAACCGTAATTCTGTTTTTCAAACAGTCCAAATCACCGTCAACATAAAGTACCAGCGGTAAATTAGGCAGTTTGAAAAGCATAGACGGATATTCTCCCTCGTCCTCCGGAGTTACAATCTTCCAGCCCTTCAAAGCGCACTGCTTCACAATTTTTTCTGCCACATCAGGCTTTGTGTTTAAAAGCTTTTTTATCTGTGCAGGTGTAAAAACACCCGAGATTTTCCATTCCTGCTCGCCTGCAAAATATACGCTCTTTGCATTTCCGAAGTAAGAAATAATGCCGTCAGCCTTAATATTATCCCCTGTTCCGAGCGCACATTGAAGCCATACCCAATATTTTTTATCGTTCATTTTCTCACCATTTCCCAGATAAGTATAGCCGCCGCCGTTGATGCATTGAGCGATTCGGCACGACCGCCCATAGGTATTGTAACCCTTTTGTCGCAGGCATCCATTGTTTCCTTCGTAATTCCGTTACCCTCGTTGCCGACAATACAGATAACCGAACCGTTCATATCAATTTCGCTTATCGGAACACTGTCCGTTGACGGAGTCGATGCAAGAGTAAGGAAGCCTCTTTTCTTAGCATTGTCAAGGAAAGTGAGCACATCAGTACAGCTTATTATATTCAATCTCAAAGCAGAACCCATTGACGCACGTAAAGCCTTCGGATTGTAAATATCACAGCCGCCGCAGACTATCATTCCGTCAATTCCGATTGCCTCAGCCGTTCTGCTGATTGCACCGAGATTTGACGGGTCCTGAACATTCTCGAGCATTATATATTTTCCGCTTTTCAACGAATTATTTTGCACAGACTGTGGAAATCTGCATACACAAAACACACCCTGCGGATTTTTTGTGTCGGACATTTTTCCTGCAATTTCATCTGAAATTTCATAGCATTCTTCTGCTTTTTTAAGTATTATTTCGCACTTGTCCGCATATTTTTTCAACGCAGATGAAGTGAAAAAAGCTCTGAAAACAGGCGAATTTTCAGCCGCATCCGAGCAGAGTCTTGCACCCTCAACGAAGAACAAACCGCTCTCGTTTCGTGCAGATGAGCTGTCACGAATATTGATTGCAGCCTTGATTTTTTCATTTGATTTTGCACTCAGATGTTCCATTTGCGACCTCCGATTCCGACAAAAACACCGACAAAATGCGTACCTATAAAAAGACAAATTCACGCCCCCAGTTAAGGGGCGTGATTAAAAACTTATTTAAGAGCTTCCTTTGCTTTCTCTGTGAGAGCGGTGAATGCTGCAGGATCAGCGATTGCGATCTCTGAGAGCATCTTTCTGTTAAGCTCAATGCCTGCCTTGTTAAGGCCATTCATAAATGTTGAGTAGTTCATACCGTTGAGCTTACAAGCAGCTGAGATTCTTGTAATCCAAAGACGACGGAAATCTCTCTTCTTCTGCTTACGACCGATGTAAGCGTACTGGCCTGACTTCATTACAGCCTGCTTAGCGGTCTTGAAAAGGCTTGATTTTGAGCCATAATAGCCCTTAGCCATTTTCATTACTTTATTTCTTCTCTTACGAGTCATGGTAGCACCTTTAATACGAGCCATGGTAAGTTACCTCCAATTTTAAAACTAATTCGATTTTCTTAATTATTTGTAAGGGATAAGACGCTTGATCTGCTTAACATTTGTTGTATCAGCAACAACTGTCTGGCGAAGACCTCTCTTACGCTTTGTTGTCTTCTTGTTGAGGATGTGTGACTTGTTTGCGTGTCCACGGATTGGCTTACCATTCTTAGAAAGCTTAAAGCGCTTCTTTGCACCGCTGTGAGTTTTAATTTTAGGCATAATTTTTTCCTCCTTATAAATTACTTAGATGATTTGGCTGCTAAAAACATCAGCATTGAACGGCCTTCAAGTTTTGCCGGCTTTTCCACTGTTCCGAATTCACTACATGCTTCGGCAAACTTGCTCATTGTAACAAGTCCGTTCTCCGGATGAGCCATTTCTCTACCTCTGAATCTGATTGAAACCTTTACTCTGTTTCCGCTCTTGAGGAACTTGATTGCCTGTGTAGCTTTTGTTTCAAAGTCGTGGGTGTCAATGTTCAAAGATAAGCGAACTTCCTTAACCTCGATAACTCTCTGATTCTTTTTGGCCTCTTTTTCACGCTTTGCCTGTTCAAAGCGATACTTGCCGAAATCCATAATCTTGCAAACAGGCGGCTTTGCCTGCGGAGCAATTTTAACAAGATCTGTGCTCTTCTCTTCTGCAAGACGCATTGCTTCTTCAATCGGCATAACACCGAGCTGAGTTCCGTCTGTGTCGATTACTCTGACTTCCTTGTCACGGATTTCTTCGTTAATCTGAGTTTCTTTCGTACTGATATTAAAGCACCTCCAAATGCTCTGAAATAAACTAAAGCACGGATGGAACATACCTATCCGTGCCTACTTGCTCATAATAATACTCTTCGCAAATATTGACCGCACGGACGAAACCGTTAAGGTGGGAACATTCCATTCCTCTTTGTTGTACTGACATTCTACCACAAACTTTCTGTTTGTCAATAGCTTTTTCAAAATTTTCTTTATTATGTGTTGAATTTTTCCTGTTATTACATTATAATATCACTTGTATTATTTGTTAAAGGAAGTAACTTTATGAAATTAGGTATTGTAGGTTTGCCGAATGTCGGCAAAAGTACACTTTTTAACGCAATCACAAACGCAGGTGCACAGTCCGCAAACTATCCGTTCTGCACAATTGAGCCGAATGTCGGTGTTGTTGCGGTTCCCGATTCAAGAATTGATGCACTCGTTGAAATGTATAAGCCCGCTAAAATCACTCCTGCCGTTATCGAGTTCGTTGACATTGCAGGTCTTGTAAAAGGCGCATCAAAGGGTGAAGGTCTCGGCAACAAGTTCCTCTCTCACATCCGTGAAACAGATGCAATCATCCACGTTGTACGTTGCTTTGAGGGTACGGATATCGTTCACGTCGAGGGAAGCATTGACCCTGCAAGAGATATTGAAACAATCAACCTTGAGCTTATTTTCTCGGATATCGAAATGGTTGACAGAAGAATTGACCGTACAACCAAGGCTCTCAAGGGTGACAAGAGCCTTGCAAAGGAGCTTGATTTCCTTAAAAGATTAAAGGACCATCTTGAAAACGGCCTTTGTGCAAGAAGTATTGAGGCTGACGATGACGAGCTTGAGGTTCTTAAGGACATGGCATTGCTCACAACAAAGCCGGTTATCTATGCTTGTAACATGAGCGAAGAAGATTTTGCAAGCAGTATCAACACCAACAAGAATTTCAACGCTGTTTGCGAAATTGCAAAGACAGAAAACTCACAGGTGCTCCCGATTTGTGCTGAGATGGAGGCTGAAATCGCAAGCCTTGACAAGGAAGAAAAGGAAATGTTCCTTGCAGACCTCGGAATTGAGCAGGGCGGACTTGATTTGCTCATTCA
>DCGX01000014.1:0-21872 GCA_002315505.1 Ruminococcaceae bacterium UBA1767 | reverse complement strand
ACAAAGGCTCCGCAGGCCGCAGGTAAAATCCATTCCGACTTTGAAAAAGGCTTTATCCGTGCCGAGGTTATCAGCTTCGAAAATCTTATGGAGTGCGGTTCACTTGTTACTGCAAGAGAAAAAGGCCTTATCCGCTCAGAGGGTAAGGAATATGTTATGAAGGACGGAGACGTTGTTCATTTCCTGTTCAATGTTTAAATTTAATGTGATTTTTAATCGCTTCAAATGTGCTATCGCTTATGTCGTGCTCAATTTTGCACGCATCTGCGGTAGCTGTTTTTTTATCTACTCCGAGACTGACAAGCATAGCGGTTATTATCTGATGGCGCTCGTAAATTTTTTCTGCAATTTCTCTGCCCGTTGAAGAAAGTGTTATGTGTAAATTTTCGTCAATCGTAATATAATTATCGTTCTTTAATTTTGAAAGAGCTTTGCTCACCGACGGCTTTGAAAAGTTCATCTTTTCAACAATATCAATGGCACGAACAAATTCCCTTTCTCCTTCTAATATCAAAATTGTTTCAAGATACATTTCTCCTGATTCCTGCATCATTAAAACCTCACTTCAGAGTTTTTATTTTCCTAATCATTATAATTGTTATACTGTAAAAAATCAAGAAAATATAAATTCATCTTGACAAGTTAGCCGTGGCTAACTATAATAAAAGCAGAGAACAGAAAGGATATAAAAGCTATGACCTTACGTGAATTAAAACTCGGAAAATCCGCTGTCATAACCGAAGTCGGCGGTGACGGTGCACTAAGACAGCATTTTCTCGATATGGGCGTTATACCCGGTGCAGAGATTAAGCTGATGAAATTTGCTCCCATGGGTGACCCGATGGAACTGCAAATCCACGGCTACGAGCTTACTCTGCGATTGAACGATGCAGAAAAAATCGGCATCAAGGAGATTGCCTCCACCGAAAAATATCAGACACCGATTAAAATGTACAGCAAAGCGATTGCTCATCCCGGCTATGGCGAAAATGGAAAATATCACAACAAAGAGACCGCCATTTCGGTTTCAAAGGACAAAACACTCACTTTTGCTCTTGCAGGAAATCAGAACTGCGGTAAGACAACTCTTTTTAATCAGCTCACCGGCTCAAATCAACACGTCGGCAATTTCCCCGGTGTTACGGTTGACAGAAAAAGCGGTTCAATCCGCGGACACGATGAAACTAGCGTTACCGACCTGCCGGGAATATATTCTCTTTCCCCATACACGGCAGAGGAAATCGTTTCACGTCAATTTATTCTTGAAGAAAAGCCAACAGGTATTATCAATATTGTTGACGCAAACAATATTGAACGAAATCTATATCTTACTCTTCAGCTGATGGAACTGAATGTTCCGATTGTGCTGGCTCTTAACATGATGGATGAGGTGCGTGGAAACGGCGGTACTATTGACATAAACACAATGGAGGAAATGCTCGGTATTCCTGTCGTTCCCATTTCTGCGGCGAAAAATGAGGGTGTTGATGAACTTGTAAAGCACGCAGTACACATAGCAAAATATCAGGAACGCCCGGGCAGAACGGATTTTTGCAGTGAGGATCACAACGGCGGTGCTGTTCACAGATGCCTGCACGGAATTATGCATTTGATTGACGACCACGCAAAAAGTGCGGGTATTCCCGTGCGATTTGCCGCAAGCAAATTAGTTGAGGGTGACAGGCTTATAACAGAATCTCTCATGCTCACACAAAACGAGCTTGAACTCATTGAGCATATAATTGTTCAGATGGAGAGTGAAAGCGGACTTGACAGAGCCGCCGCAATAGCGGATATGCGATTTTCATTTATAATGGCACTTTGCAAAAAGACGGTTGTCAAGCCTCGAGAAAGCATCGAGCACAAGCGAAGTCGCAAAATCGACAAAATTCTAACAGGAAAATACACCGCAATCCCATCATTTATTACGATTATGGGACTTGTGTTTTTCCTGACTTTTAATGTAATCGGTGCATTCTTCCAAAACTTGCTTGAAAGTGGAATTGAGTTGCTTACAGATATTACTGACAATCTTTTAACCACACTGAATGTTAACGAAATTCTTCACTCGCTTGTCATTGACGGCATATTTAACGGAGTCGGCTCTGTGCTGAGCTTTGTACCGATTATTGTTGTTCTGTTCTTCTTTTTGTCAATGCTTGAGGACAGCGGATACATGGCTCGTGTTGCATTTGTTACTGACAAGCTGTTGCGAAAAATAGGACTTTCGGGACGAAGTATTGTTCCTATGCTTATAGGCTTCGGCTGTACAGTTCCGGGTGTTATGGCAAGCAGAACCCTGCCGAGTGCCCGTGACAGAAAAATGACGATTATGCTCACTCCGTTCATGAGCTGTACGGCAAAGCTACCGATTTACGGGTTTTTCTGTTCGACATTTTTCCCGAAGTACAGCGGATTTGTTATGATTGGCTTGTATCTTCTCGGAATAATCGTTGCAATTATTGTTGCTCTGATTTCAAAAAATACCGCATTCAAGGGCGAAGCTGTTCCGTTTGTTATGGAGTTGCCGAATTACAGACTTCCCGGTGCAAAGAATGTCACACATCTTTTGTGGGACAAGGCAAAGGATTTTTTACAAAGAGCATTTTCCGTTATTCTCATTGCTTCAATTATTGTATGGGCGTTACAGACCTTTGATTTCAGAATGAATGTTGTTGCAGATTCAAAGGACAGTATTCTTGCTGTTGTTGCAGGATATATTGCGCCGATATTCAAATATCACGGCTTCGGTGATTGGAGAATCATCACCTCGCTTGTTGCAGGCTTTATGGCAAAGGAAAGCGTTGTTTCAACCCTTTCCGTTCTTCTCGGAAGCACGGGTACAATTACATCTGTTCTCACTCCGATTGCCGCAGGCTCGTTGCTTGTTTTCTGTCTTCTGTACACGCCTTGCGTTGCCGCCGTTGCCGCAATTCGCAGAGAACTTGGATTTAAGTGGGCATTATTTGTGGTTGTCGGTCAATGTGTGATTGCATGGATATGCTCACTCGGGATTCAAATTTTCTCAATGAATCCACCGAGTATAATAGTTTTACTTTTAATAATAACTGCAATAATCGTTGCTGAAACAATTATCCAAAAGCAAAAGAAAAACAAAACGGGTTGTACAGGTAACTGTCAGAGCTGTAATAAAAATTGCAGAGATTAAATTAAAGCAGAGCTGTGACGAAATAAGAAATCGTCACAGCTCGTTTTTGCTATTATGTTTTTCGTGTGATATAGAGCAGAGGCTCTGCCCTACAATAATTTGTGATTATTGTTCTTCGGAAAGCAAACACTCAATTCATTACGCCGAATAGAAAATTTTAAGTGCCAGACTTACAATGCCATATGCTTTGAAGTAAAGACACTGCAAAATAGAATTGAAATATGCGTTCTTGGCCTCAACTTCGTAAAATCTTGTTGTGCCTGACTCGATAATATCGTTTTCAAGCTGTGCTCGGGTTTCTTTATATGTAAACGGATTCGCAAACTCTGAAACATGGTTTCTCATCTTCCACCATCTCCAGCTCTGCTCAGAGCATTTAACATTATAATTCTGCTCGCCCGTGGTTGCCGACTTTGCATTTTCCCACAGCTCGTCGCATTTTTTTATTTCTTTTCTTGAAAGGCTCAATGTATTCTCCATAAGCTCGTAAATTCCGAGATGATTTTCTGGTGCATTCTCTGTAATAAGTGCAAGAAATTCATCAATATACTCAGCACCATCACCATAGTAAGCCTTATTGAACTCTTTCATAAGTCCGTCATAGTCGCAGTACGGATTCTGAAGTAATTTTGAAATCAGATACGAACGCAATTCGCCGAACTCACTCTCGGATTGCATTGCATAGTTGCCTTCCTCGTATACGCCCTTAACATTATGCTCATAGAAAATCTGCATATTTCTCTGCAACACACCAAAGTCGGGGAACAAGCCAACGAAATTACTGTAATTTGTGCAGTAGTCCCAAATATAAATACGGTCACAGATTTTTGACCATCCCTCGAGGTCCTTCATAAATTCAACATTTGTCTTACAGCTTTCATCATCAAATGCGTGAGTGAAACAGCACTCGATTGAGCAAAGGCGAATGATAACATTATCCTCGGGAACAATGCCCTTAGGCGGTGTTCTCGTGTAACGATAAGCGAATGTATCAATAGCAACATTGTCATAGCCCTGTGCCTTTACCTCACGAGCAACGGCGTTTACAAACTCAAGCATTGTACCTGCGTGTGAGCCGTATTTGTGGTCGGTTGCACGACATTTTGAGCAATTACAATATGTAACATTGTCGTCCTGTGTCAATGAAATAATCTGTAAATCCTCATTCGGCTTGTGCTTTTCTTTCAAAAGAGCAAGCACCTCATCGGTCACAATCTTAAGTACATCGGGATTTGAAAGACAAAGCTGATTCGATGTGCTTACTCCCATGAATCTTGCAAAGTATTCGGGATGTTCCTCGTAATATTTATCACGGCTGCAGAACTGACTTCCGAGAGTATGGCAGAAGCTCGAGATATAATCAACATCACCGCCCATGTTATCGGGAATATCTCTGTATTCAGCACTGTTAAGTCCGTTGAACAACGAATATTCAACATTTTTCGGGCTGAGCCAGTCCGTGTCGGTGTACTCAAAATACGGAACATATTTATCGTTAAGATTAGAAGGAACTTTAATTTCCTTGTTCTTGTAAACCGTGAGCTTTGAGGTGTACATTTCAATTCCGCCGTATACATTAAGAAATGCGTACATACCTCTTACAGCCCACATCAGAGATGAACCTGTGATATATACATCACCATTTTTGCAAACGGTTGTATAACCACTCTCAATTTCGTCATTATCAATTTTGATTTCAAAGAAATCTTCCGAATTTGTCTGTTCAACTATCTTCGGCAAAAAGCCTGTGATATTCTCAATGTAATCAGCAAATTTTTCTGCTGACGGTCGCAATTCCTCTGAGTCAATTACAATTTCATAATTATTATTTATTGTGATTTCGCTGTCCGCCGCAACGCAATACGGAACAAAAGCCAGCATTATGCAAAATGCAATCAGCAGTGACAATATTTTCTTCATAATATTCCCCCACATTTTAATTTTAAATATTATAATTTCTTTTAAAAACTATGTCAACATTTTTTGCTCAACTTGACACACGATTATCACTATGTTATCATAACGACAGCTAAGAGCAAAGGGTGATTTTTTTGAATAATATTTCTTTTTCTGACGTCAGACTTCTTGACGGATTCTGGAAACAAAAGCATAAATTAAATTCTGACACTACTATATTTTCGGTTTATGACCGTTTCAAAGAAACAGGCCGATTTGATGCATTTAACTTTGATTGGGTTGAGGGTAAGCCGAACAAACCGCATTTTTTCTGGGACTCCGACGTTGCAAAATGGATTGAGGGTGCGGCAAATATTCTTCAAAAAGAAAAAAATCCCCGTCTTGAGGAAATCGTGGATGATGTTGTCGACAAAATCGCAGAGCACCAGGACGAAAACGGATATTTCAACATTTATTTCACCGTAATTGAACCCGGCAAACGCTTTTCTAACCGTGATTGTCACGAGCTTTATTGTGCAGGACATTTAACCGAGGCGGCTGTTGCTTACTACAAGGCAACGGGCAAGGATAAAATGTTAAAATGTATGTGCAGATATATTGACTATATCGAAAAAGTTTTTGTAAAAGAAAAGTCTGCCGCATTCGTGACACCCGGTCACGAGGAAATTGAGCTTGCTCTTGTCAGACTATATCATTGCACCGGTGAGAAAAGATATCTTGAGCTTTCAAAATTCTTCATTGACAATCGTGGACAAACCGAAGAAAAACTCGGCAACGACTGGACTACCCAAAGATATTATCAGAGTGACAAGCCGTGCCGTGAGCAATTCACCGCCGAGGGACATTCTGTGCGTGCGTGTTATCTCTATTCGGGAATGGCAGATATTGCAATCGAATATGATGATAAAGAGCTTCAAAATGCCTGTGAGCAACTTTTTGATGACATTTACAATCACAAACTCTACATAACGGGCGGTGTCGGTCAGTCGAGCTACGGCGAAGCCTTCACGATTCCGTACGATTTGCAGAATAACAGAGCATACACCGAAACCTGCGCCGCAATTGCATTGGTTTTCTTCGCAAGCCGTATGCAGAAGCTGAAACTTGATTCTCGCTTCGGTGATGTGATTGAAAAAGCAATTTACAACGGAATTCTTTCGGGAATTTCTCTTGACGGAAAATCGTTTTTTTATGAAAATCCGCTCGAGATAATTTTGTCCGAAAACAACAGAAATGTTTTTCTTGACATTAACAAAGAAAGACATCCGATTACACAGCGAGTTGAAGTTTTCAGCTGCTCGTGCTGTCCTCCGAATCTCAACAGATTTTTATCTTCAATCGGTGACTATATTTACGGAGTTGAAAACGATACTGTTTTTGTGCACCAGTATATTTCATCAGAAACAAAAATCAATGACACTGAAATTTCAATGATTTCGGGATTCCCGTATGACGGAAAAGTAAAAATCAACGTGAAAAATGCAAGCACATTTGCATTCCGTATTCCGCCGTATTCAAGGAATAATTTTGAAATTATTCTTAACGGCAAAAAAATAATCCCGACTGTAAAAAGCGGTTACGCTTTCGTCGAGGTAAAAGGTGAAGCCGATATTATTATTGATATTGATGTTTCTCCGAAGAAGATTTTCGCCAACGGATTAGTTGACCGTGATGCAGGAAAGTGTGCAATCGTTGCAGGACCGATAGTTTACTGTGCAGAGGGCAAGGACAACGGCAATCATTTAAGACAATTCCGAATCCCCGACAAGCTCGAATATTCATTCATAAAAAACGAAGAAATCGGAACAACGGATTTGATTGTTAAAGCAGAAAAAACCGCAAACATAAAAGATTTATATTCATTTGAAAAAACATACACAGAAGATAAGCTGCACTTAATCCCGTATTTTGCCTTTGCAAACCGAGGCGAGTGTGATATGGCCGTATGGCTGATTTCAGTATAAATTGCATAAGCAAAGCCGTCGAAAAAATCGACGGCTTTAATTTTATATTTCGGTATAACCTTTTTCAAGAATGTCTGCAATTCTTTCGCAGGTGTGTCCGTCACCATACGGATTTTCTGCGTGAGCCATTGCGTTATATGCCTTTTCATCATCGAGAAGCTCTGTGAAATTCTGATAAATCACATCCTCGTCTGTTCCGACGAGCTTCAGCGTGCCTGCGGCAATTCCCTCGGGTCTTTCCGTTGTGTCACGCATTACAAGAACAGGCTTTGCGAGTGACGGAGCTTCCTCCTGGATTCCGCCCGAATCCGTCAGAATCATATAAGAACGTGCCATAATGTTATGACAATCAAAAACCTCAACCGGGTCAATGATATGAATTCTGTCGCAATCACCAAGCTCCTCTGCGGCTGCCTGGCGTACAACGGGGTTCATATGAATCGGATAAAGTGCCTTTACATCCGGATGCTCGTCCATTACTCTGCGAATTGCACGGAACATATTTTTCATCGGCTGACCGAGATTCTCACGGCGGTGTGCCGTAATGAATATCAGACGGCTTCCGTCGGCCCACTCAAGCTCGGGATGTGTGTAATCCTCACGAACGGTTGTTTTAAGTGCGTCAATAGCGGTATTACCCGTTATCCATATCGTTTCAGCATTTCTGCCTTCGTTTAGAAGATTGTCCTTTGCACGCTGAGTCGGTGCAAAATTAAACTGAGAAATAATCGAAACCGCCTGTCTGTTAAACTCCTCCGGGAACGGAGAGTAAATATTATTTGTACGAAGTCCCGCCTCAACGTGTCCGACAGGAATCTGCAGATAAAAACAGGCAAGTGCTGTTACAAAGGTGGTTGACGTATCACCGTGAACAAGTACAACATCGGGCTTGACATCCTCAAGCACCGATTTGATTGAAAGCAAAATGTTTGAGGTGATATCAAACAGTGTCTGCTTTTCTTTCATAATAGACAAATCATAATCGGGGACAACCTTGAAGGTTTCAAGCACCTGGTCAAGCATCTGTCTGTGCTGACCCGTAACGCAAACTATCGTTTCAATATTTTTTCTCGTTTTTAATTCATTAACAAGGGGACACATTTTTATAGCTTCCGGTCTTGTGCCGAAAACAAGCATTACTTTTTTCAATCAAATGCCTCCAATCAACCGAAATTTACAACAATGCACTTATCGGTTTCTGTGATATATCCACTATCGGGATATGACGGATATATCGAAACCTTGTTGCAAACTGCATCATATTCTTCCTTTGTGCAACGAATCAACTCACAGCCTCGTGATTCAAACAAAGAATATGTAGTATCTCCGTAACCCGAGGTCTTATCATAAGCAGTAAACCACGATTCTCCGCAAATACACCAGCCAATGTATGCATAATTTGCCGAAGAGCCGTTTCTTGACTTTTTCACACCATCATAAAGAGCCTGTGCACCTTCGCCATCAAGTCCATAAAACTCGATTATACTGTCAAAATATCTTTGAGGAATAACCGTATCGGAAGCCTTCAAGAATGCTTTCTGTGCAGCCTTAACCAAGGTTAAACCCGATTCTGCTTTGTTTTCAAAATATTCGGGTAACTGCGAAATTTTTTCATCACCGATAAACACAACCGGCTTTTCATCGATTGAATAATTTTTAAGCTCTCTTGAAACATCATCAACTATTGATATTTCATAATCATATCTCTCGTAGTTGACAACTGACCATTCGTTAAGACTCTTTGCCTGGTTTAACACAAGCAGACAAATGCAGATGCTGACAATTCTTTTTTCGACTTTTTTGCCTTCTGTCATCACAAACAAAAGCATTACCGTAAAAGCAACGACCAATGCCAAAGACTGTGCCATTGTATAGCCTGTTGCGATTCCCATAAGAACGTTCAGCGATAATGCTCCGGCAATCATGAACAAAAATGCAAGTACGGGAACTGCTGATTTTTTCTTAACTGTAAGAATAATTGAAAGCACAATTCCGCAGACGACACTTGCAACAAAAAGGAATATCGGAAGATAGTCCACCGCTGCCCAGAAATATCTGTAAAACACTGTTCTGATAAGCCATATTGCGCAATCAATAATTCCAAGCTGTGTCCAGTAAACTGAATTATTTCCCGAATAGCCTGCTTGTGTTGTTCCGTAAAATGCGAAAAGAAAAACCTTTGAGAATATCATTCTGATTGCAATAGCAACAACCAATGCGACAACAAATTTTATCATTGTCAAAAGGATTTTGCTAACCTTTTTGTCGGACTCCTCCGAGGAATAAATAAATTTAACAAGAATTACCGCCATCATTAAAGCTAAGAAAACAGTAACAAATGCCTCGTAAAAATCAATGTACAAAATCATCAGAATAACCGAAGTAACAAGTGCACTGATTTTTTTCTCTCTGAAAAATACATCGAGCAAATAAACAGACAGAGCTACAAACAAGTAACCCAACGCAAGAAGAACAATGATAGGATACACCATCTGCTCGCTGATAATCGGATAGGTCAGGAATACAATCCAGAAAACAAACAGAGCATTATCCGACATCTTTTTCCCCGATGCAAGATACAACACCATCGAGAAGACGAGTCCTGCCACGAAGAATATCACAAGTCCGAGAAACATCGTGAAAAACGGGCTGTATGTCATAATTCCCGTCAGCTGCTGAACAAGATATCCTGTGAATCTTCCTGCCGCAACAAGTCGTCCGCCGTTCCAGAAGCTCGTAAAAACATCATCAACGTTTAATGTATATGATGAAACATAAAATCCGTATGCAAGCACCATCGTGATAAGCACAATAATAGTCTTGAATTTATTTCTCCTAACATATTCAAAGGATTCTTTTGTAATATCGCTAAGCCATTTCATAAAATATGCCTCATTTCACAAATCTGAGTTTGAGTGCTGTACTAAGGCTCTTTCTCATAGTGGTGAAAACCTTCATCTTGCTTTCACCCTGTTTATTATCGTAGCGAAGCTCAAATCCGACTTCATCAAAGGTAGCACCTGCAAGATAAATCTTGTACAAAAATTCCATCATGCAAGCAAAGCTCATTTCCTCAATCGGGTCTTTTCCGAACTTGTCAATCAATCTCTTAATACAGGCATAATTATAAACACGATAGCCGCAGGTATAGTCCTTGACAGCAGGAACTCTGAGCATCATTGAATAATAAATCTTTGCCATGTCACTCATAAACTCTCTGTGAGCGGCAACACCGACAATGCCCGAATCAGAGCAATATCTTGAAGCAATAACGCAGTCCTTTTTCTTGTCCTGCATTTTCTTAATCATCTTTGTAATGTACTTCGGATTGTGTGTATCGTCACCATCCATAAGTGACATCAGGTCTTCATCAGTACCGTTTTCCATAAAGTACGCAATACTTGTGTTAAGACCGCCACGAAGGTTCTTGTTGACCTCATGTGCAATCAGCTGAACATTTTCGGGATACTGTTGTGATTTCTGCAAAATAACTTCCTTTGTATTATCCTTACTGCAGTCATCAATTGCACGAACCTGCAAATCATAACCCATTTCAGCAAGTGCGTCCTTCTGCTCCATCCACTCGTCAATAAGTGTACCGATGTTTAAGCCTTCATTATAGCATGGAAGAAAAGAGTATAATTTTTTCATTGTGCGTTCTCCTTTTGTACATTAGATTCTTTTTCGGGAATAAGAATTTTTCGGATAAAATATGTGATAAAAAACGGAATTGCGATTGAACAGGCTTTTCCGATTGCGAAATAAATAAGTCCGTCTGCATCGTGGAATATTAATGTTCTGACAACGTAAATTACAGCCTCTGCAATTCCGAGTCCCATTAACCACGTAAGGAAGAAAATAAGCAGTGTTTTAAAGTTGCTTCCTGCATAAACCTTTTTCGTGCAAAGAAAATACTGAACAATAAATCCGATTACAACACCGCAGGCATTTCCGGCGAGCGATGCTTTTGATGCCTCAAGCAACCCCATTGCAAGTAAACCTTTTTCAACTGCAAACGAAACAGCTATGTCTAAAACCGTAACAAAACAGCTGATTAAGAAATAATTCACAAAGCTCTTATGCTCGCTTATCCACTTTTTTACAAAAGAAATCATCAAAATCTCTCCATAATATCTATTATCCTTTTTATTATAAGAGAAAAGCGAAAAACTTGCAAGCATTTTATATCTTTTTTTGCTCGAAATTTTCTTTTTTTTGATATGATTTTTCGGTTGATTTTTGCTCATTAATATTATATAATACCCTCACAAATACCGAAAGAGAGGTAATGTTATGGGGAAGATTATTACCAACTTACCACTGCCCGACAAAATTGCCGCTGAGGTCGACAAATTGTTCAAAGATGATGAGCACCTTGTAAACCTTGTCGGTGACCTGACTCTCAAAAGACGTTACGGAAGCTCCGTTATCGTTTTCGGCAAAAAAGGATTGTATTATTTCGGTGATATCGAAGCCGAGCCGAAATATGTTCCTTATGCCGACATCAAGGAGGCAACTGTAAAAAGAATGTACGGAAGTGCATATTTTTCAGTTGAAAAGAAAGACGGTAAAAAGCAAAAGCTGATTCGATTCACCTACGCTGCCGCAAGTGTTGCGGAGGCGTGTGCCGAATTCATCAATAACATTGCCGAAAACGGTTACAAGGAAGAGTATCTTTACGGCATTGAAAATACTGTTTTTCATCTTCGTTCATTCTGCCCCAAGTGCGGCAGAAAGCTCCCTAATCCCGAGGCTGAATGTATCAACTGCAAGGGAAAGGGAAAAATGATTTCGAAATTCTCAGGCTACGCAAAGCCGTACACCGGTAAGCTGATTGCCTGTATGATTCTTTCGATTTTCACAACGGCTATGTCACTTGTTCCGCCGTACATAACAGGTTATATGGTCGACAATGTCCTTCCGAATAAAAATCTCGGAATGCTCTATAAAACTATTTTGATTTTGCTTTGCGTTTATATTTTACAATACACCGTCACTGCATTCAGAAGCTATCTGCTTCGACTTACCGGTGACAAAATCGTATTCGGTCTTAAAAAAGATATTTACGAAAAAGCGCAGTTCCTGCCGTTGAGCTTCTATGACAAGACCTCAACAGGCTCGGTTATCAACCGAATTAATTCCGATACAAGTGCAATTCAGAATTTCGTTCTGAAGGTCACACAGGAAGCTGTTGTTCAGCTCTTCACCTTAGTCGGAATTCTCATCATTATGCTGAGTCTTAACTGGAAGCTAACGTTATTCTCTCTTGTTCCGATTCCGATTGTTGCAATTATCGGCAAGGTCTTCGGTAAAAAAATCGGACCTATGTATATGAGATTATGGAGAAGAAGCTCCGCTATTTCGGGACTTCTGACAGATACTATTCCGAGTGTAAGAATTATCAAGGCATTCACTAATGAGCGTGCAGCTGTCAAAAATTTCGACTCCTACTGCGATGAGTGGATGAAGGAAGACACAAAGGTTTCAAAAATCACAGGTATTTTCCCTGCCGCAATGACCTTCCTTGTTACCTGCGGTACATTGATAATCTGGTTCTCGGGCGGTAATTATATAATCAACGGTGTAAACGGTTTCTCAATCGGTTTACTTGTTTCGTTCGTATCCTATGCAAGTATGTTCTACAATCCCGTTAACTTCTTTGCAAACTTCTCTGATACATACAGAAACACAGTTGCTTCAGCTGAAAAAATTCTCGACATTCTCGATGCCGAGCCCGAACACGATTTCGGTCAGGGAAATATTCCCGACCGAATTGAGGGTAAAATCGAATTTAAGAACGTCAACTTCTCCTTCGACCGTTCCAAGAAGGTTTTATCTAATATCAATCTCTCGATTGAACCCGGTGATGTTGTCGGTATTGTAGGTACGACAGGCTCGGGTAAATCAACACTTATCAACCTCATTATGCGTTACTACGACGATTATGACGGGGAAATTCTCATCGACGGACAGAATCTCAAGGACATCGACTTGAAATATTATCGTCAGCAAATCGGTTTTGTTCAACAGGAGCCGATGATGTTTAAGGACACAATCTTCAACAACATTGCATATGGTGCCGACCGAGTTCATCCCGAATCGGTTTTACGTGCAGCTGACGTTGCAAACGCTCACGGATTTATTTCAAGATTGCCCGATGGCTATGATACTGTTTTAGGTGAACGTGGTGTAGGTCTTTCGGGCGGTGAAAAACAACGTGTTTCAATTGCACGTGCAGTTATGAAAAATCCGTCAATTCTTATTCTTGATGAAGCAACGGCGGCGGTTGACTCCGAAACCGAAAAGCTCATCCAGGAAGCTATTGAAAGGCTCATCCGTGGCAGAACAACACTCATGATTGCTCACCGACTTTCAACTCTTCGCAAGGCAAATAAAATTGTTGTTGTGGACAAGGGTGAAATAATTGAATGCGGTACTCCGCAGGAGCTTCTCGCAATGAAGGGCAAATATTACAGACTCGTTGAAATTCAGTCAATGGGCGAACAGCTTCTTGCGAAAAAAGCCGCTGAAAATTTTGAATAAGGAGGAAGAATTGTGATTACTTATATTGATGGTCCCGAAATTAAAATCACGGAAAATGACGGCATATTTATTGATGCAGAATTCTTCCACACCGGTGAAAAACTAACAGGTCTTGAGGTACACAGACTTTTCCCGATGTCGGGCGGCAACAAATATCTTGTTCTGCTTGACGAGGATGGCGAGCAGAAGGCGGTTATTCGCAATGCAGACAATCTTATGCCCGAGTCAAAGAAGGTTGTTTTGCGTGCTCTCGACGAATATTACATGATGCCGAGAATAACAAGAATTACAAAAATGACAGAAAAATTTCTTATCTGGATGTGGTCGGTTGAAACAGACCGAGGTCCGATTACCTTTGAAATCAGAAACCACCTTGCAAGTGTTAAACCGCTTTATGACGGACGTGTTCTTATCAAGGATGCAAACGATAACAGATATGAAATTCCCGATTTAAAGAAGCTCGACATAAAAAGTCAGCGACTCATCGGACCGAAATTATAATAGGAGATAACGATATGAAACTTTTAATTGCAATTGTAAATAACGATGATTCAGCAGTAGTAGCATCTGCTCTGACAAAGGAAAACTTCACAGTTACAAAGCTCTCAACAACAGGCGGATTTCTCATGGTCGGCAATACAACATTTTTAATCGGTACTGAAGACGAAAGAGTTTCCGAAGCAAAGGAAATTATCAAGAAATATTCAAAAACAAGAACACACTCAACACAGACAACCGATTCACTCGGCAGAGGCTTTGCAGACGGAGCACTCGGAAACGATGTTACTGTCGGCGGTGCAACCGTATTTCTTGTTAATGTTGAAGGAATGGAAAAATATTGATTAATTAAAGTTAACAGCTCCGAACGAAAATTTCGGAGCTGTTTTTTTATTTGTTTATAAAGTAGAATACCTGCATCGCAAGAGTAAAGATTTTCTCCCACATTCCTGTGATGATAACATCACTCTTTTTGACATCACCCTGTGAAAGGATTTGCGAGCCGTCTTTTTTTGCCGCATCCATTACAGTGTACATTGAACTTTCGTATTCGGTCGGATTGTTTTCGTCAAGTGTGATTACACGAACACCGCTTGTGAAAAGTCGAAGTGATGCCTGTCGCTTACAGCCACCTGTGTTAACAACGTCAATGCCGTCAATATTTACGGTAAATGTATTTGAATGGTCATGTCCCGAGAAAACTGCAATAACATCGCCGGTTTCCTTCATTGCTTCGAGCTGACCATAGTTATAATAACCCGGACAGGGCTTTTCCATTATGAATCCGTCTTTAATATTATGAATTTTCGGAATCGGGGTAAACAGATAATGTCTGCCGTCAAATTCCTCGCCGAGTGCACCTGCACTGTTCTTAACAGAATAGAAAAGATAATCATCAATTTCCTGCACGATGATATGCTGGAAAACCATTGACGGAACAACCTGTCCGCCGTTCTCTGACTTGAGCTGATTTGCTCTTTGCTTATACCATTCAATCTGGTCGGGATGAACTGAATCGTAGCCGATATTATTTCCGTTTTCATCAAACACACAGTCACCCGAATCAATCATATAAAGGTTAAATGCGACCTTTTTTCCGTCAGATGACATAATCGGCAAATCGTGTGTACCGTAGCCTGTAAGCTCCGGTACGGCATCGTAAGCGAGGAAATATTCCCCACCGTATTTTCTGTACAAATCGAAATTCATTTCGGCTGTTCTTCCGCCCTGGCAGTCATGATTTCCGAAAACTACCGTGAAATAAATTTCTCTTTCAACGAGCATTGTACACAAATCTTTTATGGAATCCTCAAGCGGATTTTCACTTACCTCATTCGGAGCAAAGCCCTCTGTCGAAACATCGCCGCCGAGAACAACAAGGTCGGGCTTGACCGTATCAAGCATTTCAACTATATACTGTCTTAAAAACGGCTGTATAGGATAGTCAAGATGGGAATCCGTAAGATGTACAATTGTAAATTTACCGTCGTCATTAAATCTAAGTGTTTTATTTTCCTTTGCAAAACCTGTAACCGTGAAGCAAAAAACCATCACGATTGCAAGAATAACTGATAATAACCTTTTCATTTTAATTCCCCCATTTTTCCAAGTTATGTTCTTTTACATAGCTGACAACCTCGTCAACCGTTGTAAACGCAAGTGCAACTGTTGTATCTGCCGCACCGTAATAAATTGCGATTTTTCCGCTTTCACTGTCTGCAAGAGCGGCGCACGGGAACACAACATTCGGAACATCACCGACACATTCATAGCTCTCGTGAGGAGCAAGCAAAAAGCTGTCTGCTCTGTATTTAACCTTCCACGGCTCGTCCTTGTCGAGAATTGCCGCACCCATACTGTAAGTAAAGCCGTTACAGCTCGTAATTACTCCGTGATAGAGCATCAGCCAGCCTTCGTCAATCTCAATCGGAGTAGGGCCTGCACCGACCTTTGTCATTTCCCAGTTCTTAACAGGTCCCATAACAAATCTGTTTTTGCCCCAATATTCAAGGTCACGGCTTCTCATTAAGAAAATATCACCATAAGGAGTATGACCTCTGTCGCAGGGTCTTATGAGGAGCATATATTCATCATTTATTTTACGGGGAAAAAGAACACCGTTTCTCGAAACAGGGTAGCAGGCTTCTTCAAGCTCTGTCCACTCCTCAAAATCAGTTGTATAAGCAATTCCGATAACTGTTCCGTGCGGTGTGAGCTTAACCCAAGTCAGATAATATTTCCCGTCAATTTCGCAAAGACGAGGGTCATAGCCCTCAAAAATATATTTGTCTGTAAGCCTCCAGTTTATTGCATCGTCACTGAAGCCCGTTACAAGCACCTGGTCACGTGTTCTTGTATCAACTCTAAACACACCTGCAAAGCCGTCACCAAACGGCACAACGGCAGAATTAAAAATACTGTTTGCGAAGAACAGATTATCTCTTGTAATTATTGGATTTCCGTCGTATCTCCATACAGGATAACGATATCCCTCCGGCTTATCCTGCCACGGAATATTCTTTATTGCTTTTCCGATTATCTCTGACATACAAGTCACCCTTAAAAATAAATTTTCAAAATATGTCTGCCCGGTTGTGTATAGATTTCTGTCCTTGCACCGGACTGCATATACTCAATTTCTTCTTCATCAAGCGTAAGATTTTTCACGCCGAAAGGAGTTGAAATTTCACTTGCTCCGCTCTCATTCTGAGTGAAGGAAAGAGTAAATATTTTCTTTTCATAGTCATAATTATAATTATCAATTTCTCCGCAAACCGCTTTCGGGAAAGGTCGCACAAAAACCTTCATCAGCGGAGAAGTGAAAAATGAATCCATATACTGCCAATATGTATTGCTCCATTTGTTTTCGTCAAACAATTTAAGGAGAAATTCAATATGCTTAAGCCAGCTCTCGTCATCGTCCGAGCCGAAGCCTCCCCATTCGCCGACAATTACGGGCATATTCAATCTGCTCTGACTTTTTTTATGCTCTGCAAAAATTCCGCCTACACGGTCATTGCTTGCATATTTATACTCGGGAGTATCAACCATAAAGTCATATGCGTGGGGAGCAAAAATCTGTTGTGAATCCACTCTGCCGTAAAACTCAATCGGCGGTGCAGAATACGGGATTCCGAGATTTGAGTAGTAACTGTTTTCAAGAAACATCAGCTTTTCAGAACCCGAATTTCGGATTGCCGCCGCAATTTTCTTCATAAACGGAGCATAGTATTCCGTATCAAATTTCCTGATAAGCTCGTTTGAATCCTTTGTTGCACTGTGCAAAACATCATATGAAATGTGCGACAGAACTTTCTCGACTCTGTCCTTTGAAATTGCGTCAATCAGCATCTTCGGACGATTTACTTTTTTGTTAAAAAGAATTGTTTTTGTTGCACCGAAAACAATTTTTCTGAACACCTTTCCGCCATCGGTTCCCGGGAACGGCTCGTTAAATACATCAAAGCCGATTACAGCACTCTTTGAACCGAGTTTCTTTACAATATGTACCCAGCAATCTGCATACCAATCCTGCAATCCCATGCCGTTTACCTTTTTATTGTTCCAGAAATTATCAAAGCTCCTGTGACAGGCTCTGCCCCAGAAATAGTCCTCAGCCCATACAAATTTTGTCGGAGTGGAGGTTATTCCGTCTGTATCAACAGCCCACCCCGGTGCTCCATCACCATTGGTTACCGACGAAAACAAATCCTGATGCATATCAAGAAAAACATAGATTTCATATTTCTCACAAAGGTCAATTATCGCAGCTAAGCGGTCAAGGTATTCATCATTATACCTGCCTGCATACGGCTCAATTTTTGCCCAGTTAAAGCCGAGTCGAATAAGATTGAAGCCGCATTCATTAAAGCCTTTGATAACATCCTCTGTTAAAAAAGGAAAGCTCTGCTCGCCGTCTTTATAGTCACTTTTGTCAACAACATTCACTCCGCTGAAAATCACTTCTCTGCCGGATTCGTCAACAAATTTTTTATCTTTTGCAATTATTTTTTTCATAATAATTTACCTTATTTTGTGAGAATTTTTTCTTTGCATTCAGCCTTAAATTCACTTATGTGCTGATAATTTTCACGTCGCTGAAGGAATTTAACAGCATCGTTATATGGCTTAACCGCACGATTATAAATTGAATATTCTTTTGTGAGCTTCTTGATTTCAAGCTGAACCTTTCTCTTTTCAATTTTATAATACTGAACCGAATTTTTATCCTTATTCTGATAGGCTGTTTTCAGCTCCTCGTCAGCCTTATCCTCTCTTGCGAAAAGCTCATCAAAACGAACCTTGTCAAACTCGGCTATGCCCTTTTGGTAGTACTTTGAAATTGTCTTCTTCGCAACTCTCTCGGTCACGGCATTTTCAACAACCTGCTTGCGATATTCCTTTTGCTCAAGTGTGTTTCTCGGCAACGTCTTCGCCTTTTTCACATCGCCTTCAAGGTTGATAATTAAATTTTCAATTCCGCCTTCAACAATTCTTTCTGCACGCAAAATAAATACCTTTGTTGCAGGTGTATCGTAAAAGCCGATTTCATCCGCAATAAATTTTGCAATTTCAATTTTTTCGTTGTATTGCTTTGCTTCTTTTTTATCTTTTTTACGAAGACCTTTTGTTTCGATTTCAATTTCATTTTTAAGCTCAAGTGCTTCATCAATTATTGCAATGCCTTCGATTATTTTTTTCTCATCAATAATTCCGTCATTATAATCATCAAACATTGCACGGATTTTAAGAACTGCAATCATTGCCTTCTGCTTTGTTTCTGTCAGATCATAGAAGAAAAACGGAATAACATTGAGTGCCGCACCGACAACGGAAGCAATAATCAAAACTCCGCAGATACTTCTGAAGTAGTTTTCATTATAAAGCACGTCATAAATATTATTTTTGCTGTATCCGAGCGAAACTGCCACGTCGGAATTCAAGCCTGCTTTACTGTAAATTGTCGGCAAAATAGAGCCTGTTGCAAGATTCCATACACTTCCGATAAGTCCGACAACGGCAAAAATGCCGTCATATCTTTCGTCGCTAATATACTGCTGATAATCTCGGATATCACCGTTTAGGCTCGGTGTCAGTGTTACTGTAACCTGCGTTACAACTCCGTTGATAAATAAGCATATCAAGAACATCCATATCATTGACGAGGTCGGTGAATCCTTTACAATCGGATACATAGTCGCAATAAATAATATATTGAGTAAATTTGAAAATACAAGAAGATTTTTCTTTCCGATTTTTCTGATTAATATCGGAGTGAAAATCATCGCCCACAGCGAGGCGTTTCCGTAAATTGTTGTAATGAGTGCATACTGACCCGCTGAACATACCTTCTGATAATTATACATCCATCCGAGAACGTTTCCGAATGATGTTTCAAGAAAACCGAGACATGATGCGAGTGAAATAATCCAGAAATATTTATTTTTCGCAACAGAGCGAAGTGTATCAACAAATCTGACCTTAACTGCGTGGTTTTTCGGCTGAACTATTTTTTCCTCTGTGCCGACATAAACAACAATTGTCATCAAAACTCCGACTACAAGAACAGGCGGATACAATACCCTGTACACACGCATATCGTAGATTGTTTCCTCACCTGTAACGAGCTTTGCGGCAATCGGAACAACAATATTCATTATCGAAGGAGCCATCGAGTCAACTATACTCTTAATTGAAAATACGTCTGAACGCTCATATGTATTCGGTGAAAGAACATTTACGAGATTATCGTTGGAATCGTTAAGAAAATTATAAAAGAACTGGAAACCGATATTGAAAGCAAGAATTACGGCACATTTCATTATCATTGACATTTTGTCATACGGCATCATTACAAAGCCGATACCGAGAACAGCCGTAGGTATAGCCATATACATAATGAACGGACGATATTTTCCTTTTTTGTTATGACTGTAATCAACAATTCTTGCTCTGAGTGTTGTAAGCGGGAAATTTGACAACACACTCAAAAGGTAAATCACATAAAGCGGAATCGGCGGAATACCGATGGTATTACCAATCAGAACGTTGCCGACCGACAGAATCATACGGCTGATTGTGTCAATAATAAAACGTACACCCATGCCACCGAGAGAAACTGCCGCAATTTCTTTAAACGGCATATATCTGCCCTCGGGCGGTGTTTTCCAATATGATATTAAATTACCGAGCTTTTGCCTAACATCAATACTCAAACAAACCACTCCTTACATATAGGAACGTTATTACTTAAAATTATATCACACGTACTTTCACAAATCAATTGAGCTAATTTAACGAATTGACAACTGTTTTTTTAGTTGATATAATAAAATCAGGGTGATAGTTATGACAGATTTTATTAAACAGGCGGCTCATGTAAAGCCCTCTGCAAATCAGCTTCGGCATTTGAAAGAAACTCCGTTTTATGCCTTTGTTCATTTCAGTCCGAACACTTTTACGGGACTTGAATGGGGTACGGGTGAAGAAAGTCCTTCAATTTTTAATCCTACCGAACTGGATTGTGACGGGTGGTGTGAGGCCTTTGTTTCAGCAGGAATGAAAGGTGTTATTCTCACAGCAAAGCACCATGACGGATTTTGTCTTTGGCAAAGCAAATACACAGAGCATTGTATGAAAAACAGTCCGTACAAGAACGGCAAGGGCGATATAGTAAAGGAATTATCCGATGCCTGCCGCCGTCACGGATTAAAATTCGGATTCTACCTTTCGCCGTGGGACAGAAATTCAAAGCTGTACGGAACAGACGAATACAACGAGTATTACAAAAATCAACTTACGGAATTACTTACAAATTACGGTGATATTTTCCACGTCTGGTTTGACGGAGCCTGTGGTGAAGGTCCTAACGGCAAAAAGCAGGTTTACGACTTTGACGGATTTCTTGCTCTCATTGAAAAATATCAACCGAACGCAACTTATTTTAATGATAAAGGAATTATACGCTGGTGCGGTAATGAAAGCGGTTCAACAAGATATGCCGAATGGGCAGTTGTCCCGAGCGAACTTTGTCCGTTAAACATGAATATTCAGACGGGTGCAGGCCCTCTTTACAAGAAAGGCACGCTTGACTATATGTATAATATGGACGATAACATCGGTGCGCTCAGTAACATTCTTTATTCCAAAGGACTTGTATTTTCTCCAGCCGAGGTTGATATGTCGATTCGTCCCGGCTGGTTCTACCACGAGGATGAGGAGCCTCATTCACTTGAAAGATTATTTAATACATATATCCATTCTGTCGGAGGAAACACGACCTTTAATCTGAATGTTCCGCCAATGCCGAACGGTAAGCTCAACGAAAAAGATATAATCAGATTAAAAGAGCTTGGCGAAATGATAAAGAAATCATTTGAAAATGATTTATGTAAGGATGCTGAGATTTCTTATTTGCCGTACTCAGATTCAGAAACACAACAAATAATTGATATTGAATTCAAGGAAATTCAAGAAGTAAAATATCTTGAATTACATGAGAAAATCGAAGAGGGACAACGTATAGAAAACTTCATCGTTTATCGCCTTGACGAAGACGGAATCTTCCAGAAATTCGATGAAGGAACAACGGTCGGCTCAAATAGAATTATGAAATTCAATCCATGCAAAACAAACAAACTCCGAATAATCATTACCTCTTCCCGAGATGTTCCGATACTTGATCAAATATCTGTATATTAAATAAAACACCGCTCTTATCATAAGAGTGGTGTTTTTGAATATTGAATTCCTTTGTAAAATAAAAAAGACCATCTACTCTC
>DCGX01000010.1 GCA_002315505.1 Ruminococcaceae bacterium UBA1767 | reverse complement strand
AGTTGGTTTCATATGCCTCTGTTACATATCTCATTTCTTCACCGTGCATGGTCGGTGAAGAGAGCCAGATTTTTTTGTCAAACGATGGAAATGAATGATTTATATACATTACCGAACTTCCTGTTTTCTCTTAATTCGCAGTATCAAAATACTGAAAAAATAATTTTTTTAGAGGTAAGTTTAATTATACAACACCAAGTTTTTCAAGCTGTTCAACACGTTCCGAAGACAATACTCCTTTTTTGTTCAGAAACTTTTTGTTTGCAACCCACTGACCGAGCTTGAAACCGTCAATGTCTCTGTATGTCGTAGGAATATTTATGTTTCCGTGTTGCATAAAATAAGCTTTTGCACGTGTGTATCCGTCAAACCAAGCGGCTTCGTTCGGTTCCCAGCAGAAACCGAGTTTATCTAATTTCGCTTTCCGTTTTTCGGATACTTTA
Organism: Ruminococcaceae bacterium UBA1767; assembly: GCA_002315505.1. GTDB lineage: Bacteria > Bacillota > Clostridia > Oscillospirales > Acutalibacteraceae > CAG-488. Next base: position 2,245 of record DCGX01000010.1, on the reverse strand, counting down.
TTTTGCTTTAATCTGTATCTCTGTGTCGTTACCCATCTTCCGAGCTCAAAACCGTCATTTGTTATATATCCGTTCGGAACATTCGTATTTCCGTAGATACTGTAATATTTTTCAAGCTCGCAGAACCCTGTATTCCACTTACTGTCGTCTCTCTGCCAAGAGAAATTAATCCGTTCGAGTAACATTATCTGTTCTTCGGGTAATTTACCTTTAGAGTACGAATATCTCTGAGAAGAAACCCAGACACCTAATTTCAATCCGGAATCTGTAATGTAATCGGCAGGTATATCTGAATTGCCGTGTAAGCCGAAATATTCCTTTGCCGCTTCGTAATACCTAATCCACGTTCTTGTCTGTACTGATACCCAAACAATGCCGATATTTTCAAGCAATTTGATTCTTTCTTCGGATAATGTGCCGTCTTTATACTGATTTCTTACACTTCTGTACCAAGGACCGAGCGAAATGCCGGATTCTGTTATATAATTTGCAGGAATATCAAGATTGCCGTATCTTTTATAATACTCACTTGCCGCTTCATATTTAAGCTGCCATGTGTCTTCGGGTTCCCATACCATACCGACATCGTTAAGTAAATGAATCTGTTCTTCTGAAAGCTGATTCTGACGGTATTTCTGACGTTGGAGTAAAGTCCATGTATATCCTTTTACGGAGTATTCACGAAGATTGTCCAAAGAACCGAATTGATTAAAACAATCTTTAACGATTGAATAACTTTCATCCCAAAAGCGGTCGTGAAGAGTGAGCCAGCTCATACCGATTGATTCGAGCTTTGCGATACGTTCCGGTGTCATGGAAGAATCTTTTTTTCTGTAATTGATTCTCTGTGTTACAATCCATTGACCGAGATGATAACCCTCATCGGTTGTATAGCTGCATATAGGAAGAAGATCACCGTTCTGTTCGTAATACTCCTTTGCAATTTCAAACATCTGTTCCCACGAAGCTGATTATCCAGATAACGAATCGCGGTTGCAGACAAGCCGAGTATCGGTACATCAGGGTATGCAAGCAACAGTTTTTGTACACCATGTCCCCAGAATTCCGCACCTGCACGGTGAAATTCATCCAAGACAATAAATTAAGGTTTTATTTCGGCAATTTCCGCATCGTTCATATTCATGAGCTTTGCGTATGTAAAAAAGGCGATATTATCGAGAGTATCTCCGCCTGCGTTGTTCCGATTTTGTAACTGAGTGTTATAAATATAGTCCGAAGGAGAAAGCCAACATACGGTATCGTCGGGATTATCTTCGCAAAGCTTAAAACCGATAAACGATTTACCGGTTCCGGTTGGATGAATGATTGCAGCTTTGCCGGTATTTTCCATCATAACTGTTGCAGCTTCGTATGCTTCTGCGTTATGCGGAAAAAGCGAAATACCCATATATTGCTCTCATTCCCGAAAAAAACAGCAGCCGGCATATTCCGACTGCTTTATGTTTTCTTTGCTTGATAAACACTGATACGCTGAAATGATACTACATTATTTTGATAATGTGGTTAATAAAGCAAGTCTAAACTTATAAACAATATTTATTTTATATATTATATCACAGTTTACCTACATAAACAATATAGAATATGAAATTTTTATAAAAAGTTCAAATTTAGCAATTCTTTGAGCATGGTAGCAAGCTCTCTTTTACGTATATATATCGGAATTCCGTTAAAGAGAGTTTTTTCGTTGTGCATTTGAAAGTGAAAATGTCAATAAATGTGCAGTCGAAAAACACCCTAAATCTGCAAAGTTCGTTAATTCGTTAAAATCTTTTTTTAATATCATCTCGGCACTTTATGCCGCGAGCGTGGAATAAATAGCCGATTGCCTAAGCCACGGTGCTGCGTTGTTTTGCAGTCAGTTCTCTGTACTTTGCAGGTGATAGCCCGTTCGGATTCGATGTATAAAATCATGATGCGATTATAATAAACGAAGATATATCTGAAAATTATTCGTTTGACTTGTTCTCTTGTAAGTTTATAGGTGGGCATTTTGTAGATTTTCTCTTTTTTAAGTGTCGCCCAGAAGCTTTCCATTCTTGAATTGTCAAAGCAATGTCCGGCTCCGCTTAAGCTCTGAACTATTCCGTATTTTTTCAGTGTTTTCTTAAATTCTTCGCTTGTATATTGGCTGCCTCTGTCGCTGTGAAATATCATTCCGTTCAGCTTTTTGCCGTACCGTTCCTTCATTTGTTCAACCGTTTTTATGCACAGTTCTTTTTTC
>DCGX01000058.1:13291-13615 GCA_002315505.1 Ruminococcaceae bacterium UBA1767 | reverse complement strand
TGTTGTACCTAAATCAATACCTATAACCTTTGACATAATATATTCCTCCTAAGTCAATTTGTGTTTATTTTAATATCAGTTTGCCACTACTACTGTTGCAGGGCGAATGATTTTTTCACCTATTTTATAGCCTTTTTCAAATACCTGTGCAATTACATTTTCGCCTAAGGATTCATCCTCGTTGTGCATTACTGCATTATGAAGATTCGGATCGAATTCTTCCCCGACCTCACCAAAAGCTTCAATCTTCAATGAAGCGAAAACATTGTTCCACTGTTTATATGTCATTTCAACACCCTTTTTGAAATCCTCGTAGCTTGCATC
>DCGX01000058.1:13120-13270 GCA_002315505.1 Ruminococcaceae bacterium UBA1767 | reverse complement strand
GGATTAGCAAAAATTCTGTCAAAATTATCAGCAACCGGAAGCAATTCCTTAATCACACCTGCTTTACACTCGATGTAAAGAGCATCCTTTTCTCTTTGTGAACGCTTACGGAAATTATCGTACTCTGCGGCAAGTCGCAGCAGCTGATTG
>DCGX01000058.1:12937-13063 GCA_002315505.1 Ruminococcaceae bacterium UBA1767 | reverse complement strand
TTTCTTCTTTTGTTTCTTCTTTTTTATCCTGATTTTCTTTGACTTCTTTTTCTTCGGACTCTTTTACTTCAACTTCGTTTACTGCCTCGTCCTCTGTTTTCTTTTTCTTAGCCAAATACATTCATT
>DCGX01000058.1:12662-12784 GCA_002315505.1 Ruminococcaceae bacterium UBA1767 | reverse complement strand
CCAATCGAGCCGTGGTCAGTATCGTTTATATTGTACTGTGCCATAATTACGCTTGAGGTTTCAAGCGGCTTATACTTATTTTCGTTACCGATAAGCACACCGACTTCGTTCTTATTGCTTCT
>DCGX01000058.1:0-12585 GCA_002315505.1 Ruminococcaceae bacterium UBA1767 | reverse complement strand
CAGCCGTAATCATTGCCGTAGTGCAGGATATTCGACTGACCTCCGAGCATAAGCAATGTTTCGGTAGCCTCGCTCGCAAGCTCTGCAACGGTCGATACAAGCGGTATCATTGTAAGAGCATCGGCACCCATCGAAGCAACAAGTGTCTGAAGTGTGGCGGTATCAACCTCATCGAGCGGCATTCCCGTGAATGATGTCTTAACAATGTTATAGAACTTTTCTATAACCGAAACGCTTAAATCAACATCACTTCGGCACACCTTACTTTTTATAAGACCTGTCGATGTAAGCAGAACAACCATACCTGTACGCATTCCGACAGGCACAAACTCAACCCGCTTGATTGTAACATAATCGGAATGCGGTGTTGTCGAAACTGTCGCACAATCCGTCATATCTGCAAGGAATTCGCTTGCTCTTTTTAATATGCTTTCGGGATTTGCGTTCTTAATGGAAATACCGGCTTCAATCTGATGCTTAATTTTCTCATCAAGTGGCTTAAGTCCCATCAGATTGTCGACGTAATAACGATACCCCTCACTTGTCGGAATTCGACCCGCTGAGGTATGTGGCTGTTCAAGCAAACCCATTGAGGCAAGCTCAGCCATCTCATTTCGGATAGTCGCAGATGAAACAGAAATATCCAGAGCCGTCTGTAAGCTCTTTGAACCGACCGGCTCGCCCGTTCTGATATACTGTTCAACAACGGCAGCCAGTATCTTTTCTTTTCGCTGACTCAGTTCCATTTCATCACCGCCTTAGCACTGTTAGCACTCTTTTTGCATGAGTGCTAACTACATTAATAATATACAACCATTAGCAGATTTTGTCAACACTTTATTTGTTAATTATTTGTTAATAAAAATAAGAAGCATTGTTAACAACAAAGCTTCTTATCAGACATTATTTCTTTTTAACCTTTACACCGGAATAAAGAATATCGTGAACATAATCAACAGTTTCCTTCCAGTCGAGAATAATTACCTCTTTACCATCTCTCATCGTAAGCTGAATAGCATTATGTGGAATTATATCCTCGCTCCATTCCCATTTAAGGTATGTCTGGGCATTAGTTGCCTCATCCACAAGCTCGGATTTAGTGTAATTAGTGTTAACATACGGAAGTACGGCATTAAGGAATTTCAGGTCCTCCGAAAGTGACATATTTCTTGCTTTATAGAACATATTCTTAAGCAATCTTCTCTGTCTTCCGGTACGTGCTCTGTCAGAGTCGATTTTTCGAAGTCTTACATATCTTATTGCCTGTTTACCATTCATAAGATGAACACCTTTTTCGATGTCATCTGTATTAAACGTAAACTGAGCCTCTGCCTGTGTCATTCCTACAGACACACCGCCGATTGCATCAACAATTGCCTCAAAGCCATCAAAATCAACTGAAATAAATTTATCGATTCTGACTTTATAATTCAATTCAATTGTTTCAATCAATGTTGTTGCTCCGCCATAGGCATGAGCGGTATTAAGACGTTTATTGCCGTGTTCAGGAATTGCAACATAGGTTGCTCTTGAAAGAGATACGAGCTTAATCGTTTTCTTAACCTTATTGATTGAGGCAATCATAATTGCATCTGAACGAGGAAGAGTAGCGCCCTCAAACATAACCTTTTCGGCATCTCCTGCATCATATCCGACAACAAGGATATTGAATACATCGTCAGAGTACCATATTGAATTATCCTCCTCGATATTTTGCTTTATGTCATTATTGGCTTTAACCTCAATTTCCGCCGAACTTTCAACCTGTTTATATCCCTCATTCTCAGGAATTACTTCCTTGACACCAGTTTTGATTACCTTATCTTCTTTTTCTTCAGTTTTCTCTTTATCGTCGGTTGCAGTTGTTGTTTCATCTGTGTTGATTACAGCTGTTTTTTCAACATCAAAAACAATTTCTTCCTCTTCGTCAAGAGTATCGCTGACCTTACCCTGAATATCTCCGTAATTAACCTTATTAAGAAAAGAATTAGCAACACTTCCGCATACAATTCCTATAATCAAAATAAAAGACAATACAGAATAAGCGACAATAGCTAATCTTTTTTCACTGACTTTTTTTATTTTTTCGGAATCTGTTTCTGTGACAAAGCTATTCTTGACAGCAACTAATATTTTCTTTAAAAAAGCAATAATATTTTTAACATTAATTTTACTGAAATCAATATTTTCTATAAATGCTTTTATCTTTTCAATAATCATTTCAAATACGCTTCCAATCTGTATATTGGCTGACCGAGGTCAGAAAAACGCTTCTCGTATTCAGTTACGATATTCCCCTCAAAATCACTGTTATGCAGGTCAAGTGAAATATTCTTAACGGTATAACCATAGTCCGATAGCTGTTCAATCGAAAATTCAAAGAAGTGCATATTATCTGTTTTCTGATGGATTTCTCCGCCCTTTACAAGCATCTTTTCGTAGATAGGCAAAAATCTTTTACTTGTAAGTCTGTGATTTGCATATTTCTTTTTAGGAAACGGACATGAAAAATTCAGATACAATCTTTCGATTGTTCCGTCGGGGATGTATTTAGGAAGATACTCCGCAGAGCCTTTAATAAAAAGTACATTTTCAAGACCAAGCTCCAATGCCTTTTCACAAGCCTGCACAATTACATTTGCACTTTTTTCAACCGCAATAAAATTAATATCAGGCTCCCGCTGTGCAAGCTCGTACACAAACTGACCCTTTCCGCAACCGATTTCCATCTGCACGGGATTTTCATTTCCGAAAATCTCTTTATAATCAAGATATTGCTTTTCTTCAATTGCGGTATTAAAATTCTTATCCTCATTATCAATTGAAACGAGAATTGAATTACAATCATCAAGTCTTTGCTCGAGATTTTTCTTTCTACGCATTCGCATACTTTTGTCCCCTTAAACATATATGGTAATAGTTTACACTTTTTTTATAAAATCGTCAACCATTAACTTGACAAAATTAATATAATAAATTATAATTGTGTCAATAACTTTGACGGGAAAAAGTAGAATTCTTGCGAAGCACAGAGAGTTTTCGGTCGGTGTGAGAAAACATGAGCAATTTTTTGAAATACATCCCTGAGTTGTGTGGCTGAAATCCGGTAGGTCACATCGTGTACGCACGTTACAGCGTGGGGTAATTGTCGGATTACCCGCTGAGGTCATATTCGTGAGGATATGATAAATAGAGGTGGTATCACGTTTTTAACGTCCTCTGTCAATTAAGACAGAGGATTTTTTCTGTCTATATGAAAGGAAGTTTTTTATGCAGATTTATGACGAATTAGTTGCCCGCGGACTTATCGCACAGGTAACAGACGAAAATGAAATCAAAGACCTTATCAATAACGGTAAGGCAGTATTCTACATTGGCTTTGACCCGACAGCAGACAGCCTTCATGTTGGTCACTTTATGGCTCTTTGCCTTATGAAGAGATTGCAGATGGCAGGCAACAGACCTATCGCTCTTTTGGGCGGCGGTACAGGTATGATTGGTGACCCGTCAGGTCGTTCCGATATGAGAAAGATGCTTACAAAGGAAGACATCGACCACAATATCGCCTGCTTCAAAAAGCAGATGAGCCGTTTCATCGAGTTCGGTGAGGGCAAGGCACAGATGGTTAACAATGCTGACTGGCTTCTTAACCTCAACTACGTTGACGTTCTTCGTGACGTTGGTGCCTGCTTCTCCGTTAACAATATGCTTCGTGCTGAGTGCTACAAGCAGAGAATGGAAAAAGGACTCAGCTTCCTTGAATTCAACTATATGATTATGCAGAGCTACGACTTCTATCACCTTTACAAGGAGTACGGCTGTAATATGCAGTTCGGCGGTGATGACCAGTGGTCAAATATGCTCGGCGGTACTGAGCTTATCAGAAAGAAGCTCGGCAAGGATGCTTATGCGATGACTATTACCCTTCTTATGAATTCAGAAGGCAAGAAAATGGGCAAAACCGCTTCAGGTGCTGTATGGCTTGACCCTGAGAAGACAAGTCCTTATGAGTTCTATCAGTACTGGAGAAATGTCGGTGACAAGGACGTTCTCAAGTGCATTCGTATGCTTACATTCCTTCCGCTTGAGGAAATTGATGCGATGGACAGCTGGGAAGGAAGTCAGCTCAACGAGGCAAAGGATATACTTGCATTTGAGCTTACAAAGCTCGTTCACGGTGAAGAAGAAGCTCAGAAAGCAAGAGACGCATCAAAGGCTCTCTTCGGCGGTTCAATGGATTCAGCAAATATGCCGACAACCGTTCTTGCTGATGAGGATTTCACAGACGGCAAGATTGATATTCTCGAAATTCTCGTTAAGGCTGAAATCACAAAATCACGTGGAGAAGGCAGAAGACTTGTTCAGCAGGGCGGTGTTTCTGTTGACGATGCAAAGGTAACCGACATCGGACTTGCATTCACACAGGATGCTCTCAAGGCTAATGCAATCATCGTTAAAAAAGGAAAGAAAATCTTCCACAAGATTCAAGCATAAATTGACATAGCAAAACGCTCCGCTTGATTGCGGAGCGTTATTTTTTTGCGTTTTTTATTTAATAAGTGACTCGCCCGTCATCTCTGCAGGCTGAGGAAGTCCCATAATCTTAAGCATTGTCGGAGCAAGGTCAGCAAGTCTGCCTGTTTCCTTAAGCTCACAATCATAGCCAACAACACAAAGCGGAACCGGATTTGTTGAATGAGGTGTGAACGGCTTTCCGTCATCGCCAATCATTCTGTCAGCGTTACCGTGGTCAGCTGTGATAAGAACTGCGCCACCCATTTCAAGTGCTGCATCACAAACCTTACCAACACACTCGTCAACTGCTTCAACAGCCTTGATTGCGGCATCCCAGATGCCTGTATGTCCAACCATATCACAGTTAGCGAAGTTAAGAATTACAACATCGTACTTACCTGACTTAATCTGTTCAACAACTGCATCGCATACAGGATATGCACTCATTTCAGGCTGAAGGTCGAAGGTCGGTACATCCGGTGACTGAATAAGAATTCTGTCTTCACCATCAAAGGTTTTCTCTTCGCCGCCGTTAAAGAAGAATGTAACGTGTGCATACTTCTGTGTTTCGGCAATTCTGAGCTGTGTCTTGCCCTGTGAAGCAAGGTACTCGCCCATTGTCATCTTAAGCTCTTCCGGTGGGAAAGCAACACTTACATTAGGCATTGTTTCATCGTACTGAGTCATACATACATAGTTAAGCGGGAAGAAGCCGTTCTTTCTCTCAAAGCCGTCAAATTCCTCGTCAACAAATGTTCTTGTAATCTGTCTTGCACGGTCAGGACGGAAGTTAAAGAATACAACGCTGTCATTTGCCTTGATTGTACCCTCTTTATTGATAACTGTAGGAACAATGAATTCATCTGTAACGTCATTTGCGTATGATTCTTCCATTGACTTAACTGCACAATCAGCCTGCAAGCCTTCGCCGTAAACCATTGCGGCATAAGCCTTTTCAACTCTGTCCCAGGCAAAATCTCTGTCCATTGCGTAATATCTGCCCATTACTGTGGCAATTTCACCAATGCCGAGTTCTTTTGTCTTATTATAAACGTCCTTGATAAAGCCGACGCCCGATGTAACAGATACATCACGTCCGTCCATAATGCAATGAACATATACCTTTTCAAGGCCTTCTTTTTTAGCCATTTCAAGAAGTCCGTAAAGATGCTCAATGTGACTGTGAACACCGCCATCTGAAAGAAGACCTACCAGATGAAGAGCTGTGCCGTTTTTCTTGCAGTTTTCACAAGCATCCTTAAGTGCTTTAATCTCAAAGAAATCTCCGTCAGTAATTGACTTTGAAATCTTAACAAGCATCTGATATACAACACGGCCTGCGCCGATATTTGTATGACCAACCTCACTGTTACCCATCTGTCCGTCAGGAAGACCTACATCAAGTCCCGAAGCTCCGATTGTTGTAAACGGATTTTCGTTGAAGAGCTTTGTGAGATTAGGTGTTTTTGCGGCCTCGATAGCATTTCCGTTTGCACCGGGATTGATACCGAAACCATCCATAATACATAATACAACAGGTTTTTTCATATTTATCACCTTAACATAAATTCAGGGGTACTAAATTTATAGTACCCCTATCTTAGCTTTTAAAATTATTTGCTTGCAGCCTTTACGATAGTTGCAAAATCAGGAGCCTTGAGTGATGCACCGCCGATAAGTCCACCATCAACGTTAACCTTATCAACAAGCTCATCAGCATTCTTAGCGTTCATTGAACCGCCATACTGAACTGTAACACCCTCAGCAGCCTCTGCACCATAAGCCTCAGCGATAGCAGCACGAACAAAGCCGTTGCCCTCATCAGCCTGGTCATCAGTAGCTGTAACACCTGTACCGATAGCCCAAACAGGCTCGTAAGCGATGATAACATTCTTAAGCTGGTCAGCAGTTACGTTTGTAAGAGCCATCTTAGTTTGGAACTTAAGAAGTGTTTCTGTGTAGCCAAGCTCTCTCTGCTCAAGAGTTTCACCAACGCAAACAATTGGCTTAAGACCCTTTTCAAGAGCCTTGAGTGTACGAAGGTTAACAGTCTGGTCTGTCTCACCGAAGTATGTTCTTCTCTCTGAGTGACCGATAACAACATACTCTACACCGAGAGCGAGGAGCATATCTGCTGAAACCTCACCTGTGTAAGCACCATTGTCCTTAAAATGTACATTTTCAGCACCGATTTTAATGTTTGAACCCTTAGCAGCCTCAACTGCAGCCGGTACATCAACAAAAGGTACGCAAAGTACAACTTCACAATCTGCATCAGCAACAAGTGGCTTCATCTCATTGATGAGAGCTGTTGTCTGTGCAGGAGTATTATTCATTTTCCAGTTACCTGCGATAACTGCCTTACGAACTGATTTTTTCATTTTAAAAATCCTTTCTGATTATTTATCGTTAAGTGCTACGATGCCCGGAAGCTCTTTACCCTCGAGGAATTCAAGAGAAGCACCGCCACCTGTAGAAATATGTGACATCTTATCTGCGAAGCCGAGCTTCTGAACTGCTGCAGCTGAATCACCACCGCCGATGATTGAGATAGCACCGGAATTAGCAACAGCTGTTGCAACTGCGATTGTACCTGCTGCGAAGTTCTCCCACTCTGAAACACCCATAGGTCCGTTCCAGATTACTGTGCCTGCATCCTTAACTGCATCAGCGAAAAGCTCCTGTGTTTTCGGTCCGATATCAAGACCCATCCAACCATCAGGAATAGAATCGCTGTCAATTACCATAGCTTCTGTGTCAGGAGCATATGCTTTACCAACCTTATTATCAACAGGAATAAGGAATTTAACTCCCTTAGCCTTAGCTGTTTCCATCATATTCTTAGCATCTTCAATTCTGTCCTCTTCAAGAAGAGATGTGCCGATGCTGTAGCCAAGTGACTTCATAAATGTATAAGCCATACCGCCGCCAACGATGATTGTATCACACTTCTCAAGGAGATTTGTGATAACACCAATCTTATCAGAAACCTTAGCACCACCGAGAATTGCTACGAGTGGACGCTTCGGATTTGCAAGTGCGCCGCCGATGAAATCGATTTCCTTCTGAATGAGGTAACCGCATACTGCAGGAAGATAATCAGCAACACCTGTTGTTGAGCTGTGTGCTCTGTGAGCTGAGCCGAATGCATCGTTTACATAAATCTCTGCAAGGTCAGCGAGCTTCTTTGAAAATTCAGGGTCGTTCTTTGTTTCTTCCTTATGGAAACGAACGTTTTCAATCATCATAACTTCGCCGTCATTAAGACCGGCTGCAAGTGCCTGTGCATCCTCACCTACTACATCCTTAGCCATCTTAACTTCCTGACCGAGAAGCTCTGCAAGACGAACCGCTACAGGAGCGAGTGAAAATTCAGGATTAACTTCACCCTTTGGTCTGCCGAGGTGAGAGCAAAGAATTACTTTTGCGTTGTTCTTAAGAAGATACTGGATTGTCGGAAGTGAAGCAACAATTCTCTTGTCGCTTGTGATAACTCCGTCCTTAAGTGGTACATTGAAATCGCAACGTACAAGAACCTTCTTGCCGCTTACTTCAATGTCTTCAACTGTCTTTTTATTGAGTGCGTTCATTGATATGTCATCCTTTCAGATTTTTTACATAATTTAACACATAGTATTGTATTACAAATAAATAAATATTGCAAGCATTATAGTGAAAAAAATAACAAAAAATATCATATTTTTATTATTATCATAAAAATTCCTCCTATGCGTACACAGGAGGAATGAAATCAAATATCTTTTCCTAATTTAAAAATCTTATTACCTACCCTTTTGAAGAATCTTGTTATTTCATAAACAACCTTGTTTACATAATATGACAGCTTATATTTATATAAAATTTTGTCCATTAAGCTCATAGGCTTTCCGTTTTTCTCGGCTATCATCAGTTCAAGGCATTTTATAAGAAATCTGTAAAATGGTTTATAAGTCTGACTTGTACCGAAATGCATCAGTAATCCGTTTTCAGTATGTCCTGCCCACGACGAGGAATAAGAAATTCTGCCATTGAACATATCGGCCTTTATATCAGTTAAAAACGGATATGCTGCAAACAAATTCGGATTTTCCCGTGTTGTGTGCATATTATTCATCGGCATCGCAACGCCAAGTGTACATTCATCATAGGAATTTGGACAGGTATGAAAATGAAGCTTATCAAAGTTACTGTAAATATCACAGCAATCATTATACAACTTGTCAATCTTTTGAGTATTTCTAATAAACATTACACCGGCATGAACACGGCTTTTGTATGTAATCATATCTGTGTATTTCCACACATCTTCAGCATAATACCATGTACCTTCAGTGGCATGAAGTTCTGTATCAATACCCAACGCAGAAAAATCAGTTGTGCCCTCAAAAAAATCCCAGTACACATTTAAATCACCAAAAGCAAGCGAATCCGCATCAATAAATATGTTTTCATCATAAGGACGATGTTTAAGTAAAAGAAACTTATCCATAAAAGAGTGCTTTGACTCGTTTGTGATAATAACATCGTCGAACAAGGCTGTATATTCGTTTTCCTCCTCTGCAATAATAGCAAAGGGCAAAGGATTTTTTGAGAAAAATTTATACGATTTTACAAGATTAGCCGCAATTTTATAATATTGCTCTTTACCAGTGGCAATAGTGATAAAGCCTCTTATCATAATGGCACAACCCTTCATTAGTAAAAAATCCTCCTATGCGGGCATAGGAGGATGATTGTCACGAAATTATTCGCCCTTCTTCTTGATGATATCGTTAAGAATTACATAGAAATCATCATCGTCAGCGCCTGTTGCCGGAGCCTTCGGAGCAGAGCTTACTACAGGTGGCTCTACAGGAGCCGGAGCTGAAACCGGAGCCGCTGCACGGATTGGTGCACCTGCATTTGCTGTAGCCTTGAAAGAAGGAATAGAACCGAAGTCCTCATTTGTCTTTGCTTCAAAGCCTGTTGCAACAACAGTGATAATAATTTCATCCTCAAGAGTTGAGTCAAATGCAACACCCCATGTGATGTTTGCATCCGGATGTGCCTTCTCAGTGATAGATTCACAAGCACTTTCAATTTCTTCAAGACCGATATCAGGTGAAGATGTGATGCTGATGATAACACCCTTAGCACCTGCGATTGATGTTTCAAGAAGCGGGCTTGATGTAGCCATTTCAGCTGCCTGAAGGCTCTTATCCTTACCCTTGGCTGTGCCAACACCCATATGTGCATAGCCTGCATCTCTCATTACGCTACATACATCAGCGAAGTCGAGGTTAACAAAGCCTGGAACCTTAATAAGCTCTGAAATGCTCTTAACACCCTGTGAAAGAACCTCATCAGCAACAAGGAAAGCCTCTGAAAGAGTCTTACAACGGTCGCTAAGGAGCTTAAGTCTGTCATTAGGAATAACAATAAGGCTGTCCACGTGCTCTGAGAGCTTTGCAATACCCTGCTCAGCAAGAGTGCTTCTCTTCTTACCTTCAAACTTGAAAGGCTTTGTAACAACGCCTACAGTAAGAACGCCCATTTCCTTAGCAATCTGAGCGATAACCGGAGCTGCACCTGTGCCTGTTCCGCCGCCCATACCTGCTGTGATAAATACCATATCTGTGCCCTTGAGAATAGCAGAAATTTCTTCCTTGCTCTCCTCGGCAGCCTTTTCGCCAACCTCAGGTCTTCCGCCTGCGCCCTGACCGCGAGTTGACTTTTCGCCAATCTGAATACGATGTGTTGCCTGTGAATTTACAAGTACCTGCTTGTCTGTGTTTACCACGATAAACTCAGCACCCTGCATACCCTGAGCGATCATAGTGTTAACAGCGTTTCCACCGCCGCCGCCAACACCGATAACCTTTATCTGAACGGTGCTTTCAAAATCGTTATCAATTTCAAATGCCATTTTATATACCTCCGTTTTATATGTCTGTTAAACCAAAATAAATTACAATTCATCATAGCATATTTTTTTTGTTATTGCAATAGAAATATTACAAAAAGATACAAAAAAATTACAATAATTTTAGAATTGAACCGCTGATACGGAAATAATCTTGCCTGACTGTGCTCCGACTGTCAATGTAACCTCATCACCGGTGTTTGCAAGGACGATATTCTGTGCGTCGCCTGCCTTGATTGAATAGTAGCTGTCAGAGGAATCGAGCTTGATGTAATATACGCTGTCGCCGTTGATAACAGCTGTTCTGATGTCGGTAATCTTACCTGTTACAGTGTTCTGTGCAACATCTGGCTTTTCGGTATTTTCCTCAATATTATCGGTATCAACATCAACCTTAATATTATTCTTTGCAAGCTCAGCAACATACTTATCGATACAATCTGTAAGTGTTGTACCTGTTGCACCGATTGAATACTGACCTACGTTAATCATTGCATAGCCCTTAACGAGCATACTTGAGTCCTTGAGTGACATGAAATATGTCGGCTCGCCGTCAATATTAAGAAGAAGCGGGAACGAAGCACTGTATTCATACTGCTGAACAAGACCTTCTGCTGATGACTGAGCAGATGTTTCCTTAGCACCTGAAATCTCATACTTCTTAGCTTCCTTTGTACGCTGATTAATAAGTGTGAAGCCTGTTAAAGATTCGTCATTTGTAAGAGATGTAACACCTGTGTACATATAAACGTCATCATTCATAGCGATGTATGAATAGCCTTCTGTTGTTGAATAGGTGTTCTTCTGACCGAGAATTGAGTTCCAGAAACCGCCCTGATATCTTCCGTAATAATTATACTGTTCAACAAGAAGATCGGCTGAATATACACGGTCAATCCACTCAAGCTCTGCACTGTTTTTAATTTCGTCAATTGAATATTCCCTGCACTCGCCTGTTACACCGTCAACAATGATTGCACCTGTAACATCACGACCGCCGAAAAGTCCGATTGTCATATCGAGCTTTGCAAAAATCCAGTAAGGACGGCCCTCTTCATCAATCTCAAAGGTAGGCTCGTCAAGAAGATATGTCGGATACTGGAAACGAACATGACGTGTTACATAATGTGCAAAGTGGTCTGCTGTTGAATACTTGATACCGCCATCAACCTCAACAAGTGTTGATTTCTGAGTTCTTGTATCAACGATAACATAAGCAGGAAGTCCGTTCTTGCAGTTTGTGAGCCACTTGATGATATTTGAATACTGAAGTGAAGCAACACGAACAGGAGTATCCTTATAGTTAATCTGATAATAGCTTGGCTGAACGGTAAACTGAGAAACAAGACCTAATTTTGAAAGGTCTGACAAAGCTCTTTCAGCCATAACGGATGTTGTCTGCTCATCAATCATAGGAACTGAAGCAAAATCAGCCTCAGCAACCTCCTGAGTAAAGTCGCCTGTTTCAACATCAATAATCTTAGAATAGCTTGCAGCTCTGAAGAATACCGAAGAAACAATGTAACCGATAATGCAAACAGCTGCAAGCACACCAATAAGAATCTTCGGAATACGAGAAGATTTGCTTGCATACGGAGCATAATCCGGAGTTCTGAGAGCACCACTTGTCACATAATTAATAACACAGTAGAAGCCGAGAATCAAACCGAAGAATGCATACATCATTATCGATTTAAAATTGAATACAGGAAGCATAAAATAATAAAGAATGCCACCGAAAATGAGAGTCAGAATGACGTTGATTGTAATTTTAAGACCTTTTCTTTCAGGCGGGATCAAGACACCTGTTTTCTTATCGGGACCATTGCCTGAGCCACTGCCCGTAAAATCAACCTTAATTGGATCCATTAAGTCATCTCCTTAATCATAATATTTTTTATTATACAATACTATTAAAAAAAATACAAGAGAAAAGTTATCTGTTAATCAGTATATTTTTTGAAAAAATTTTACAAATCTTCTTGACAAATAGCTACTCTTGTGATATTATATACAGCGTTGCAGATATGCGGGTGTAGTTTAGTGGTAGAATTCCAGCCTTCCAAGCTGGTCGTGTGGGTTCGATTCCCATCACCCGCTCCATTTTTCTGTAACGAAAAATATGCGCATGTAGCTCAGTCGGATAGAGCAACTGCCTTCTAAGCAGT
>DCGX01000034.1:94134-102757 GCA_002315505.1 Ruminococcaceae bacterium UBA1767 | reverse complement strand
AGAGACCCTCGTATGAAGGAAAGAAAGAAATACGGTCTCAAAGGCGCTCGTCGTGCACCGCAGTTCAGCAAAAGATAATTTTTACACAATCATCAACCCCCGAAAACCTTTATGGTTCGGGGGTTTTCTCATTTTTAAGGTTTTTAAAATCGGTCAGAAATTTTGACGGTAGCCCACAAGTAGCACACAAATAGCACACAAAAATAAAAAGCACAACGGATTGATTTTTCCGTTGTGCTGCTCATGTTTATACTTCTGCTTCAGAATCAAGAACAATAGCAGAGTTCATAAATTTTGATATAAGATTTTCCGTGTTGGATATAACCCCGGAATTAAATGAGAATGACAATGCTGCTTCCAATGAAACAATATCGTTTCTCTTGATATAATTCATTGAATTTAATTCAATTCTTTCAAGCTGTTCCATGACATTGTGAAACGATGTTTCAAGGCTATAACGGTTATTTCCGTTAGTAGAATTTATAACACTTACGATTGAACGAATAGCCGGATAATTATTTTTATACTTTTCAAAAAAAGCTTCACTTTCAAATTTTGTTAGTTTTCCCATTGCCTTAATTGCTTCAATGGTTGTAACAAAATCATCGGGAAGTGCTGAAGTGGCTTTATTGATTACATTGTTTTTTGCTCGGCGGATTATATCGGTTGTTTTATCACTGGCAGATATTCTTAAATCATTCATTGTAGAAATATATTTATTACGACTTTCTTTTAACCTTTCAGTTAATTCTACTGTGTCAGGTTTATAAATATCATTTAACTTTTTTACTTCTGCATGATATAAATCAGTTGAAGCCCTTACAGCCGTTTCAAGATCTGATAAAATTTGTGTTACCTCATTGATATACATAATTAAACGATTCCTTTCTCTTTGTAATATTGTAATACAGTTCCGTCCTTACAATCATACAATGCTCTGTATGGGGTCGGATTTTTAACGCCTAAACGATCAAACGCACCTATAACCTCGGCAGCCTTTATATTAAATTCTCTTGATTCTTCTTTTTCATTAAAATACATTATTTCAAAACCTTTTGTAATATTTTCTTGTCAATGACAATTATACTATATATTGTGTGTAGTGTCAACAACAAACTATATATTGTGCATTATAACAAGAAAACTTTACAAAACCTTACATTTGATTTATATAATACTGTCAAAGAACATGACCACCATTTTTATATTTTGTTGAGTTCTTCACGCAATTTTTCAAGATCAAGATGAGTATAAACCATTTCACCGATTCCCTTACCCGAATGACCTTGAATTTTACGCCTATACGCTTCATCAAGATGTTTTTCTTTCCACATCGTGGTAAATGTATGTCGAGTATCATCGGGTGTATGTTCTTTTGTTTCACCGGTTGCGTTTGTATATTTAAGAATACCCATATCAAGCAATAGTGGTTTCCAATAACTGTCGGTATATTGACCGTGGTTTGTATCAAAGTTTATTTTCTTACCGTTCAATTGAGTAATAAGATATTCCGATTCTTTTTTATACCAATGTTCAAAAAACGGCAGTGTTTTGTTATGAATGGGAACTTTTCTTGTTGCGTTTTCATTTTTACCTTTTTCAATAAAGAAATACCGCTCTTCAAGATTTACATTTTCACGCTTCAGATTAAACAATTCGCCCGGTCTGACACCTGAATATATAAGCATTAGAATAAGTTGTATATACTCATTATTTGCAGACCATGACCACATTATATTGATTTCATCATCAGTAAAACGATAATGTTTATCGCTCTTGACAGCTTCGCCAATATCAAGATATTCAACAATGTGTTTTTCTTTGGAAATAATTCCGTTTGACACTGCATAATCGAAAAGCTGATTAAATAGTATTCTTAATTTTTTTAGTGTCGGATAATTCTTTCCGCTGTTATCAACTACACCTTGAAGGTGTGAAAGTCGAAGATCCGAAAATTTGATATTATATATAGATTTGCATATTTTATATGAAGCATTGTACCCTTTAGCATTTGATTCACTAATATTTTTGAATTTTCTTTCTGACCACCTGTCATATACTTCGGAAAATGTAATATTATTATCAATATCATAGGGATTTTGATTATATGCCATTAAAGCCCGTAATGCTTCAGGTCTTGTTGCAAAATATCCGATTGTTACACGCTGCTGTTGTGGTTTCTTTGTTTCGGTATTTACAGTCCACCCCGTTGTTTTAATAGCTCGCCATGGTTTACGCCTTTTTCCTGACAGTTTATAAACAGATCCTTCACCGTTAGGTAGTTTCATTTTAACCGCCTTTCATCGTTGACATTTCACGGTGAAATATGATAATATAATATTACCAGTTCACCATGATAGTTTTTTCGTTTTCGTGCTGAATTTGGTTTCAACCTTGACCGTTGGTGCTGCAACACTGACGGTCATTTTTTCATTTTACAAGCTCGATTATATATATTTTATTGTAACGGGGTAAAACCTTTTCAGATCCTTTATAACGGCATTTAGGGGCGTAAATAAAACATAATATCCATTCACCCCTTTAAGATTTAACGCCTTCATACAAGCTAATTTAACGCCTACATCGCTATAATAGTAATCGAACAAATCAAAATCACTTGCGATTATTGGATTTTCCAAAAATATACCGCTTTGCTTGTATTTGACTTTTTCAACCAAAAAACAAAAACCTTCATCGGGTTCATCGCAAATAAATTCAATAGAATAAATCGGCTTTGATAGATTTAATGTTTTATTCACGATTATTCTTTTTATATCATTAAGCTCCTTCAGATCAGGGAAGTCATATCTTATCAAAATATCATTTGCTTTAATATCTTCAAGCATAAATTACATCCTTTCGTTTTGTCCATTGTCCAATTTTTATATTTAAAAATATAAACTTTTCTATATGAATAATTTTTTATATAAAATTTTTTCTTCTATACATAGTTTATAAATTTAACTGTTTATAATGGACAATGGACAGTATTTATTTTTTAAAAAACATTTGTGTTCGGTTATCTTTTCCTTTTATGCCGGGAATGCGGGTTCTCTTTATACCGAAATTATATTTATTCTTCATATATGTAGAAAACGCCGCTTGTGTTTTGGGATCTTCACCGATTCCGAAACAAAATTCTTTATAGTTTATATAAGAACCGCCGTGATCGAATTTTATCGGTTCATGCAGTAAATAATCTTCTGTAATTTCACATACATCAATCCATTGAAGAATGTTATCATTCTGCATTGTAAATTCTTTTATTGCCTTGTCATTCTCTTTGGTACTAATAAAGCCTTTATTTACAATAAGACTGATATAACCTTCGATAGCCATATTCAGCATAACAGACATACATTCAGGGGTTGATAAATCTGAAACAATGTGTGGATTAAAATCGTTATCATCTTTTTTGAATAAGTGTTCAAAATTGAAAATTGCAATTCTTCTTGTAACACCTTCAAAATCGCTTGACATATCAGGGAATTGATTCATTCCAAAAATCATTTTACCCGTAAACTGATAATTTGTAATAGCTGTTTTGTATTTCCGTTTGATGTCTATTCCTGATCCGTCAGCAAGGCTTTTGAAAGTTTCGCTTTCAAGAATTTTTTTGTTGGAAATATCACCGAAAATATTCGCCGTTTTATTAACGATATTTTCAAGCGAAAAATTACCGTTCAGATCTGTTAAGGAAACAGTAGATATATTTTCTTTTCCGCAAAATAAGATAATAAGATTTAAAGCACAGCTTTTACCGGTTGAAGGTTTTCCGATGAAAAAGAATATTTTATGATAATCAACATGATTCATCAGCAAATAACCTAATAACTGTTTAAACAAATCAAACTGTTCTTTATCGTTGCTGAACCATTTATTCAATGATTCAATCAGCAATTCACATTTTGCTTTCGGGTTATATACTGCGTTAAACTGTTTGAAGGAAATTATTCTTTCCGAATGGGGGAGCAGCTGAACGGATCCGTTTTCATTTATTGAAAGAATACCGTTTTTTATATTGATTATATCGGCGGTTTCGGCTTCCTGAAACGCAATACCACGCATATAGTCAATGATTTCTTTTTTCAAATTTATCTTTGCAGCCGGGTAATTTTCACAAATATAACGCCTGATTTTATCATCTGAAAAAGGTTTATATACGCCGTTTTCATAAGCATAAAAAACGCCGTTATTATAGATCAGATGATATTTTTCAATGATTTCATCACCGATTTTAATATGTGAAAGATTTTTGCTTTCCCGTTCATTTTCTGCTTGTTTCAGCTTTTCAACGGTGCTTTCGTTCAGAATTTCTGATTTCAGAATATCTGATGATATAGGGTTTTCAAATACATATTCATTCATATATCGAATAATATTAAATGCTTGTTCTTGTGAAAATCCTTTTCGCTTAACCAATAAGAAAAGATAGCTGCATAACGGTTGTGTTCTATTCCCTTCGGGAAATGACAGATCAATGCTTTTTTCTGTTTTACGCTGCTGCAGCGGTAACAAAAAATAGGGAAGTTCATCAATATCGGTATTGTTAATCGAACCTTTGAAGAAGATCCGTTCTTTTCTCTTGATCCTCAAAGGAATATGATCATCTGAATCAGGGAATTTATATTCTGCTTTTACACCTATCATACAATATCGTGTCATATTTTTCTTTTCCAAATCGTTGGACATTCTGAAAAACAAATGAACACCGTTATCTGTCTTGATACCGTTATACCGAATATTTAAATCGTCAAGCAATCTGATTATCGCTTCGCTTCGGGGCTTTCCGTTTATTGGTTCGTCAAGCTCGGAAGTGTTATGATCGTAATCATCAATATCGACTTTTAAAAATTCATTTGAATATGAACAGCCGTAATCATACCATTCAGGTTGCACGGTATCATAATAATGTCGGTTTTCTTTGCGGTCTGCCGGGTATTTTCCGTTAAATTTGATATATTTTACATTCATATCAAACACCTTCTTTTGTTTCAAGCTCGATAATGTCAGTAACATCAACATTCAATGCGGTGGCAATTTTGTTAATTATATCGGGACGGCAAGTCTTACCATTTTTTATGTATGACAAAGTTGCTCTTGACACTTTTGAAAGATTTGCCAATTCAGAAAAGTTTATTCCTGCCCTTGCCATAATAATTGATAGTTTGCTTACATTGATTTTCATTTGATACACTCCTTTTATATTCAGTATTGAATATTATAATACCCAATATTGAATATGTCAAGATGTTTTTTGAAAAAAGTTTGCAATATTGAATACTTTATGATATACTATTTAAAAAGGCGGTGATGGCTATGGGATTGAATGAATACATTCAGGTTGGTAATCGTATTAAAGAAATTCGTAAATCAAAAGGATTGAGTCAAAGAGAAGTTGCGAAAAAATTAAAGATGGCTTTTTCAACATATTCCAATTATGAAAATAATAACCGTGAACCTAATTTTGAAACGCTTAAAAAGATCGCAAATGTTCTTGATGTTTCTATTGCACAATTGGTAAATGATGAAGCCATTGCAGACGAAGAAACATCTTTGTTTCAAAAAATGAAGAATTATCTTGATGAATTGGATTTTTCACTTGAACAAGATGAAACTGATATTGAGTATGACCGGTATCAAATTGTATCGGAAAAACATGGTACGATTTCGGTTTTAACCCATAGCGAATTACAAAACATATTTGAATCAATTTTGAAAAATGCGGATGAACATAGGGATAGATATATTGTCAATCGTCTTGCAGCTGAATTTCCAAATAAATAACCGCCTAACTGCTGCAACAATCAAGCGGTATGTATTATTTTTGGTTTCAACCTTGCTTTATTAAATAATCGTTAATTTTTGAAATAAGTATTTCATATTGTGAATATCTTTCAAATTTTATTTCAAAATGATTATTTAGATCAAGACTTCTGAAAAATTCATTGCAAATATGGATTTCAAAACATTGATTCAGGGGGAAAATATATACTTTTTCGGGTGTTTCAATCATTACCCTATGATCACGGGGTTCGGCTGTCATTGTAATTGATATTATTGATGTCTGATCAATCAGCTTATAACCGGACATACTTCTGATAAAAACTTTTGATTTTTCCATTGTTTATTATCCTTTCGGCATTGATTTTATTATTTTTTCAAGTTCTTTATCCATAGCGGTTGCACGCTCGGAAATAACATCAAGTAATGATTCGAGCCAACACGGATATTTTTCGGCAATTTTTTCATTGCTTGGAAGTTCATCAATGTTGATTCTACCTTTCATGTATGCTGAAAGCTGAATCAGGCTTGTAAGTTTTTCAAATTCAACTGCGAAGATTTCTATTTTATCCATTGTATTTGCTCCTTTAATATTGAATTATTGAAGCGGATGAATTATAATATTTACATCCGCTTCTGCGGTTTTGCTCTGTATAGCGTTCCTTTGGTCGGGTACTGTTATATGGGGCTTTTCTTATGCAACGCTGAAACGGCGTGATGTGGTTGTTTTGGTGTACTGATTGTACAGCTCGGCGTGTGTGGCTTTAAATGCTGCACTGTCAAATCTCTTGCTTTCAACGAGCTTGTAACGGATTTTGAATACATCAACATTCATTTCCTCTGTTCCGTTGTCAAGCATTACCGCTTTGATTTCGTCCTCAATGGCTGTGATTTCTGCGTTCAGTTCATCTTGCATTGCTTTCAGCTCTTTCAGTTCTCTGACCTTTGATTTCAATGTGTTTTCGCTCATTTTTTTCAAATCCTTTCATATTTTGGTTAAGCTGTCGAGCTTGGAAGTCCTGACGGTGTGCGGCGTTTCGCTCCTGTCGGTGTGTTCGGTTGCTGCGTTGCTTTTTGGTTGAGAAACTCAGTTTTCCGAGCTTGTTATGGCAAGGGTACACTTTGTGTCTTTTCGTCTTTCCATCGGTTGTGCCGTTCCTCAACTCTGTGACTATATTATACACTTACACAAGTGTATTTTCAATTCGCAATTTGCACAAACTTATTTTTTATTGTGTAAGTGTATTTGTACAAAATATACACTTGTGTAAGTGCTTGAAAATGTGATATAATTTATCAAATACAAAAAGGGGTGAATTATTATGGCAGCCATGAGCGAAGCAAAGAAAAAAGCCAATAAAAAATGGAATGATGCAAATTTGTCAGAAAGATATGACCGGATTCAATTAGTTGTTCCAAAGGGAAAAAAGGAAAAAATAAAAGCCTTTGCAGAAAGCAAGGGCGAAAGTCTGAATGGTTTTGTAAATCGTCTTATTGATGAATCAATGAAGAATGAATGAATTAATATCAAAATACATTGAAACATTCAATGAAAATTCCTTTGTAATATTTTCTTGTCAATGATATTCAAGGGAGTTTTATCAATGACAAATGAAGAACTTGCCGTTCTGATAAAAAACGGCGAAAAAGAATATATTTCGGAATTATGGGATCAGGTTTATAAACTGTTATATATCAAACTCGGTGAATACTATCGGCGGTTTCAGAATCGTTTTATTGCTTCGGGTGTAACATTGGAAGATCTTCAACAAGAATGTTATATTATCATGCTTGATATGGTCGAAGCATACGAACCCGAAAAAGGTTATAAATTTACAAGTTATATTGATTTTTCAATGAAAAATCATTTATGGCGTAATGTAATAAAATTCAATCGTCAGGGTGTAGATACAAAACCGCTGAATAATTGTTTTTCACTTGATACTCCAATGGGTGAAGATCAAGAAGAAACAAGATTAGATCTTCTTCCCGATGAAACGGCTAATGAAGGTTTTGAAAATATAAACGATGAAATATACCGTCAGCAGCTGCACAATGTGCTTAATCAAGCAATGAATGACAGTCTGACGGATAGACAAAAACAAGTAATTGAACGCCGATATTACAAAAATCAAACATTGAATCAGATTGCAGCTGAATCGGTTTCATCTTTGGGGTATATCGGACAAATCGAAAAAAAAGCGTTGCAGCGGTTAAGGGAGCACAACGAAAGAACCGCCGTTCTTGAAGAATACCGCCAAAACATACTTTCAGAATACGCATATAAAAACACGGGTGTATGTTCGTTTAGAAATAATCGAGCAAGCTCGGTTGAAATTGCTGTTGAAAAGTCAGATAAACTTATAGCACGATACATCAAGGAACACAAAGAAGAGCTTGAAACACTCAAAAGCAGAATGTTTAAATATCCTTCATAGAAGCCGATTTGACGGCTTTTCCCTTTGGTAATGTGATTTTAAGGGTGAACGCCTTTTATTGCTGAAATGGCGGTGTGTTTGCGGCTTCTGCAAGGGAAGAAATTAGTTGCGAATAGTTGCATTCACGCATATATACAAGAAGAGCTTCAGAAGATTGAAAAATGTTGAGTATTGTTGAGGTTAAAACAATAAATATAGTTGCAATTATTCCAAAATATGATATAATTATATTATGTTTTCGTTATAAAAACAAAATGATGATTGTTGAATTTTATCTTTAAAAAATCGTCAGAATCGGTCAAAAATTTTGACGGTAGCCCACAAGTAGCACACAAATAAGGGTAAAAACTGTTATTTATCAACATTTTACAGTTATGCAAAAGATAATTACATTATCGCAA
>DCGX01000034.1:93926-94076 GCA_002315505.1 Ruminococcaceae bacterium UBA1767 | reverse complement strand
ACTTCCGATTTCTCGGGAGTCTTTTCCTTTTTCAATTTGAACTGCGGTATCCTCGAAGCATAGCTTCTGCGGTCGCAGGCTAAAAACAGTCCACCGGACTGTTTTCTTTACGCTGCGACAGTTCAGCAAAAGATAATTACATTATCGCAA
>DCGX01000034.1:0-93900 GCA_002315505.1 Ruminococcaceae bacterium UBA1767 | reverse complement strand
ACTTCCGATTTCTCGGGAGTCTTTTGTTATGTAAGATGTTTATTTATCAAGTAAAGTCAGAAAAATGTTGATAATTTTATGGTTTTATGCGATAATTTATTTAACATATCGCAGTTTTCAATTTATCTGTTTTCATATTTTCAGACAGCTTCGTAGGGATAAGATGTCAATATGGTGTTATAAAAACAACGGTAGAACGCTTTGCATAAATACAGCGGACACCCCTGCCCCGTGGAAAAACAAGCTCTTTAATTCCGAATATATTCTCGACCTCACTCAGCGTATGCAGGGTGCAGGAAAGGTTGTCAACTCCGTCTTCAAGGCAACGGAGCAAATTGGCTAAAAACGTGATTTTTTTGTGAAATTCAACGGCTCGGATTATCGTCTGCTTTGCGGACAAGGGTTCAGCTACCGTTGTGAGCAAAATCCCGAAAGCAGTGTGGTCTTTGAAGAATTCAACGGATTTTCATCCTCGGTACGTGCCTTTGTTCCTTCAAAAGGTAAGGCAGAAATCTGGACGATTACGATTAAAAACAGTACCGATGCAGATGCGGAATTTTCTCTTTTTAACTGCTTCATCTTCAACAAAGCAGGAACTATGGGACAGGTTGCAAAATGGGATTGCAAAACAGGCACTGTTTATCGTGCAGGCTTCCCCTATTACGTGTATTACGATGAATACGAATCTGCTTTGAAAAGGAAAAACATATGCTTTTTAACCTCCGACACAACGCCCGATGCCTATGAAACTAATACGCAGAGATTTTTCGGCTCGGATAATCCGTTTTCCGTTCCCGTCAGTGTTAAAAACGGCAGACTCTCCTGCGGTCAGAGTGATTACGGTTCAGCCTGTGGTGCTCTTCAGTTTGATATTACATTGAGACCGGGCGAAGAAAAGGTCATTAATCTTCTTGCAGGTGTCACAAAAGACATTTCGGATGTTCAAACTCTCAAGAATGAATTTCTGAATGTTGAAGAAAAGCTAAACGAAGTTACAGATTTATGGAATTGCAGAATTCAATCATTTACCGTTGAAACTCCCGATGAAGCTCTTAATGCACTTGTCAATGTTTGGCTGAAAAAACAGGCAGTTTTCCTCAGCAAAATGAACAGAGCCACCACCTACTGTCCTGTGAGAAATCAGCTTCAGGATGCCATGGGTTACGCTATGATTGACCCCGACGATGCATTTGAAATTGTTTGCAATGTCTTAAAAAATCAGTACAGCAACGGTTCTATCAAGGGTTGGGTGATGACAGACGGCTCTGCTCCGCAGAAGCTCTGCCTCATCGACCACAGCGACGGCCCGATCTGGCTTATACTTTGCATTACCAACATTATTGAGTTATCCGGCAACAAAGAATACTATGATAAAATAATCCCTTATTGTGACGGCTCAGATGCTACTGTTCTTGAACATATGAAGCAGGCCGCCCGATACATGGGCAACAAGGTCGGCTCACACGGAATATGTCTTATGCTTGACGGTGACTGGACCGACCCTCTCAACGGACCCGGTCGAAAAGGCAAGGGTGAATCAACGTGGAATACGGTTGCGTTGATTTATGCCATCAGAAAGCTCATTTCTGTTTTTCCCGATGTTGAGCTTGAAGCTGTTGCCGACACTCTCGAAAAAGCCGTAAACGACAATGCATGGGACGGAAGCTGGTATTATGCAGGTATAAACGATGACGGTATCCCCTATGGCTCGCACCTCGACAGTGAGGCTCAACAATTTTTGAATGCACAAAGCTTTGCTGTCATGGCAGGAATTGTCAAAGGAGAACGACTTTCAAAAATTACAAGCTCGATGGAACTGTTGAAAATTGATACAGGATACCTTCTGTTTTCTCCTGCGTTTGAAAAATACAACGAAATCTGGGGCAGAATCAGTGCAAAAAATCCGGGTACCGCCGAAAACGGATGTGCATACTGCCACGGAACAATGTTCAAGGCAGGTGCTGACGTTACTCTCGGTAATGCTGACATAGCATTTGAAACCCTGTATTCGGTCTTACCGATAAACCCGAAAAATCCCACAGAAAAGAATTGCCAATCTCCTACATACATACCGAATTTTTATTTCAGCGTTAAAAATGAGAATTTCGGATTATCAAGTCAGAATTACGAAACAGGTTCGGTTGCATGGTTTTTACATTTCTTTGTTGAGTCTATTCTCGGAATCCGACACACGACCAACGGTGTAACAGTCAATCCGATGCTTCCGTATAATTGGAGTAATATAAAAGCAAGCAGAAGATATAAAGGTGAGATTAAAAATTATATTTTAAACGCAACGGATAATTGAACGCAAGCTGACATCATCATTGTTCATTATTCGACTTAATAAATAACACTTAAGGGGCTGCCGCATCGCGACAACCCCTTTTAATTTGGTGTTTATTATTATTCATTATCAATCTGCGGCGGCTCATCGTTTGATTTGTTCTGATTGCCCGGCTGAGCCCCGTAGCCATAGCCATAACCACCGCCGTAGCCGTAGCCACCATAGCCGTAACCTCCGCCATAGCCACCGTAGCCATTACCATAGCCACCATAGCCATAGCCGTTTCCGTAACCACCGTAGCCATAACCGATTCCACCGTAATTACTGTTTCTGTATCTTGAGTATCTCGAATATCTTCCGTATCTGCCGTAAACCTTTCTCTTGTAGTAACGGCTGTTTTCCTCACCGCCGCTCATTGAGAATACAGTACCGACAATATCGATATCCGCTGCTCTGATTTCTTCAAGAGTTCTGTTGATTTCGTTAACACGTGCATAATCTTTTCTGACCGTGTAAATCATACCATCGGCAAGCGGTGAAATAACAAGGCTATCCGATACAACGTGTGCGGGCGGTGAGTCAATAATAATATACTCAAACTCTTTTCTTGCCTGTTCAAGCACGTTTTTAACTTTTTCAGTATCAAGAACTTCCGTTGATTTGAGCGAAACACCGCCCGTTGGAAGAATGAAAATTCCGAGGGATTTGATGTATTTGATTGAATCAACATAGGTTGATGTACCCTTGATAATAGGAATAAGTCCGTAGTTTGTGTCACTCTTAACACCAACTGCGTGGAGAATTGCAGGCTTTCTCAGGTCACTGTCAATAAGGAGAACCGACTTGCCCTTTTGTGCAAGTGAGCAGGCAATATTAACGGCAATTGTTGTTTTACCCTCGTCCTCATAGGTACTTGTAACAACAAACACCTTGTAGCCCTTTTCAGCCTTGATATTCTCGAGCTTAGTACGAATCGACTTGAAGCTCTCAACAAACGAGAAGCTGACCTTAGATGTGTCTGTAATAAGCAATGAGCCGGAAGGAGTTTTCTTCTTCTGCTTGAAAATTCCTGTTGCTCTCTCAAGCAAAGGAACTGAGCCGAGAACATTGGCATTAATATCTCTTCTGAGATTTTCAAGAGTCATAACCGTGTTAGTTGCCAAAGTGATAATAAAGAGTACGGCAATAACGAGAAATGCACCCACACAGAAACCTATCATAGCCTTTTGAAGGGCTGAATCGGCATTTGTAACAACAGGAGCACTCGGACGATTAACTACCTTGATTACAATTGTTGTGTCATAGCTCTGAACGTAGTCAGGAAATTTTTCAAGAACAATCGGCAATGCTCTTTCGCAGAAGCCTTTATCCTCACTTGTTACACTGATTTCAAAGAAGCTCGCAACATTACCACCGGAAATATTAAGGCTGTTTGAAATAAACTGCTCGTCATATACTACACCGACATCGTCCTTGGCAAGATTTGATTTTATGATAGAAATCATTTCATCGCCCTTGAGTAATTCACGATATGTGTCTGTGCTCGAGTTGGAAAAAAACTTAGTTTCCTGCTTGTACTGAGCCTTGGCATCCTCATCGTTGCTGTAATCATTAACAACCGCATACGTCTTTTCCATAAAGGCAAGCGTCATTGTTGACGTATAAACCTCGGTATAGTTTATTTTCTCAACAACAAATGCGGTAGACGCAAAAACAGCACCGACAAGCAGAATTATCCACAGCTTACTGACAATATTTTTCAGAAATCTGCTGATATCAAAGCCCGAGCCGACATCATTAAAGTATATATTTTTCGTCATATCAATTTCTTGCATGAATACAACATCCTCTCAAAGAATGATTATATTAATTTTAAGATTAATTGTCAACCTTAAAAATCTTCTCTAAAAATCGGATTACGCTCAATATGAGGCAAATCTCTGTCCATAAGAACGCATTTTGCGGAATCATGAACCATTGTCTGCATATTATACTGACTTATATCAGGCGGAAACATTTCTATCATTTCACCGAGATTGTTCATTCTGTACTCGTTTGAGTGTCCGTCGGTCGAAATAAAAGATGCAACACCGTTATAAGCCATTGCATACGCAAGCTCATATTCCTCCGGCCCGTCAAGACCCGCAAGGCTACCGGCATTGAGCTGAAAATTAACACCGTTACGAGCAAGCATATTTATCGCTTCATAATCATATTGAAAATACTCATATCTCTCGGGATGAGCAACAATCGGAATCAAGCCTCTGTTAAGAATTTCGTTGAGATACGAAACAAATTTCTTGATAGGAATATCTTCAAAAGCAAACTCAACAAGTATATATTTACTGTGATTTATTGTAAGACGGTCAAGTCCGCTTGCAAAGAATATGTCATCATCAACATAAACCTCCGCACCCGGATAAACATTCAGCTCGATTCCCTCTTCCTCTATTTTTTCACGCAGCTCGTTAAGCCTTTTGTCACGCTTATAGCAAAATCGGTCAGCATCACACATTGCACTTATGTGCGGTGTCGCAACGATATGTTTTATACCGTTTTCAACAGCAATTTTACACATCGCAATTGATGTATTAATATCCTTCGCACCATCATCGATGTCCGGAAGAATATGGCAATGCATATCTATCATTTTCTCACCCCATCATTTCTATTGTGCATACGGCAAAGCCCTGAGTTGCAGGTACTACTGTAAGACTATTGCAATAAAATCCTATTCCCATTGTATCGCCCTGCGAATAATCTATCATACCGTTTCGCCTTGTGCTGTATTTTAAGTTATCAATAATTTTTTGAGCCATCTCGTGATACTCTTCACTTTTTATTAGCTGAGAAATATATTCAAAGCAATACGAAAGCATTGCTGCAGCTGAATTATCCTGCAAAGAATTTTCATCAAGAACAAATCTTCCGAAGGAACCATCCTCACGAAAATACTTTTTCATTTCCTTCAAGGTTACAACTGTCTGTTTAAGCAGAAAAGCCTTCTCTTTGTTATGAGAATCGCACTCAAGTAACAATTTAAGGCTCTCCGTCAAGCCATACGCCCACCACGCACAGCCTCTGCCCCATCCGCAGACTCCGAGCTTATTTTCATTCCTGTCATCGTAGCAATGGAACGGAAGTCCCAGCTTTTTGTCAATTCCTTTTTCGGAAAACTCTTCAATCTGTTTAATCGCAAGGTCAAATAATTCCGATTTCTCGTATTTAAAGGAATACTTTATCAAAAACGGACAAACCATTCCTATTGTATCAACAAGCTTGTAATTTGATATCGACTGATTGTAGGGAATTGTTCCATTTTCGTCAGCCGCATTTTTTAGCATTTGTGCAACAAAATCAAGTGCGGGTTTAATTGAATTATTATCAATTTCTTCACAGCACATCAGTTCATAGCAAAGCATTGCACAATCAATACGAGTCGGTTCTTCAAGCCATTCACCCGTTTCAATATCAATGTACCTTTCAACAAAAGAGTTGTAGTCGATTTTGCTATCCTTCATTGCCGAGGCTGCCTTGAGAATTGAAGCGTCCTGCCAATATGCAGTTGATTGAATGGTTCCGTTTATTTTTTCCTTGGCAAAATCAATTACTCTGAGCTTTTTATTTTCATTTACATTAAGCTTGGGAGCGCCGCTTGCACTCCATTTTATTATTACATTTTTTACTGACTTCTCCCATTCATCAGTACTTCTGTACTGTCCGATTTTTATTCTGCCAAACCAGTTTAAAAACAAATCGTAATAGTCGAATAAGAGTGCAGCTAAAACTATAAGCAATAATATCGATAATATAACCCAGAACAATGCTTTCACCTCAGTTTTCTATTAATTTATATAATTTATTCTTTTCACTTTCGTTACTTTTGTTACTTCTTTTAAGATTATCAACCAATGAATTTTTAAGTTCGGTATCATTGAGAAGAATTTCAATTTTATCTGCAAAATCCTTTTCATTCATTTCACTGATTAATCCCGTCACTTCGTTTTCAATCTGGTCCTTGACAGTTGAATAATTTGTGACAACAATCGGTTTATTCAGCAGCTTTGCTTCCTCGATTGAAATTGACTTCCCCTCAAACAAAGAGGTCTGCGCATAAATATCGCACTGAGCAATGTACGGATATGGATTAGACCTGTCACCGAGCATAATAAAGTCTTCTTCCAAGCAAAGTGATTTAATAAGCTCTTTAATTTCTTTCTCATCGGAACCTGTTCCGAGCTGATACCATTTAATATTCAAGCCACGTTGCTTTAATTCACGGCAGGTTTTTACGGCAAGCTGTAAATTTTTCTGTAGAGAACAACGTGCAACCGTTACAATTTTTTTCGTGTTATTTTTATCAAAAGCATCAAATTCATTTGACATTTTTTCTAAAAGATTTTTGCTGATAATATTCTCAATTACGAAAAATTTCTCTTTGTGTTTTTCATAATTTTTTTCAAGACTTTCTTTGCATTCTTCCGAAACCGTAACAACATAATCACAGCTTTCAAAAATATGATTATTAACTTCCTTATCAATTCCGAGTCTGGAAATATCATTGTGGACATAGCATATTTTCTTCTT
This sequence comes from Ruminococcaceae bacterium UBA1767, assembly GCA_002315505.1. Classification (GTDB taxonomy): domain Bacteria; phylum Bacillota; class Clostridia; order Oscillospirales; family Acutalibacteraceae; genus CAG-488. The sequence goes on along the minus strand of DCGX01000034.1, from coordinate 87,026 downwards.
AGCCGAAATGTTATCTGCCACAAATCTGCTTGCATTTCCCTCAAGATAAGCAATGGCACAATCGTACACTTCTGTTATTTTCGGAAGCTGTTTTCTGAGATATTCCCATTGTCTGCTTTCGTCAGTTTCTTTAGTATAATTATATCTGTCTATCGCAGATTTTACTTTAAATTTTTTGAGAAAATATCCGACCGCCTCTTTAGCGTTTCCATCAAACATCTCATAGTCAGTTGTGTCTCCGATAATATTTGCATCAGGTGAAACCTGCTCTAAAAACAATCCGTCTTTTCTGAAAAGAAAGAGGTCAACATCATACTTGTCAAAGTCAAAAACGGACAAAAGATTTACAAGACTTTTTTCTGCTCCGCCCACTCTCAGACTCGGTATAATAAAAAGTATTTTCTTTTTCATTCTACCGCCTGCTTTACAAAAGATTTCCCATCTCGCAATGACTTTTACTGACAAGTGGAATAAGATTTTCCAACCGAGCTTTTATTTCTTCTTCGTTTGAACAAAGCTCCTCAAACGCATCGGAAAGCTGTGAACTGTTTTTAATTTCTTTTGCATTGAGAATATATTTTTCTTCTCCGAAAATGTACTGAGAAATTCCACGTGATTTTACACTATAGCCGAGAACTACTGTCGGCACTCCGCTTGAATATGCGGCAATCGTTGCATGGGTTCTTGCGCCGATAAAAAATCTCAGCCTTGCAATTTCCGCTTTATATTCCTTAGCATTTAGATTATTCGGCAAAACAGAAATCCTGTTCGTTGCTTTGTATTTTTCGTACAAGGGCAACATAAATTCAAAGTCATCATTTCCCTGCTCAACGACGTGAGGAACAAGAGTAATTTTATAATCGGTTTTTTTAATAATTCCCGAAACAAAATCATCAGCTATTTTAAAAATATTTTCATTCTGCTTTGCAACAAGCGGACTTATATTAAGACCGATTGCATTTTCTTTTTTACTGTTTTTTTCATAGTCCAGCGAAAACGCCGGGTCATAATTCAAATATATTTTATCGTTTTTTATTTGTGATTTCAACAGATTATATGTAAGCGGTTCTCTCGTGAAAATCGCATCAAAATCCGCAAGACTTTTTTTCTTCTTTTCGTCAAGGTCCTCAGCACCTATTGACGCACCCCACAGCACAACCTTTTTACCGAGCTTTTTCATTTCTCTTGTTAGAAGCTGAATGTCATAATTGTCGCCGTAGCAATATGTATCACCACCGACAGAAAGACAGATGTCTGCATTCTTAGCCTGCTTCAAAACAGGTGAATACATTTTTTTAAGTGCATAGTCCTCAGATTTTTTTAATGTAAGCGACAATTTTGCAATTATTTTTTCGAAAAATGTCAGCTCTCTTGTCTGAAATTTTACTACATCAATATTATCAAAATTCACATCCGATTCGGGATGACGTGAGGATAAAATTATCTCACAATTATTATCGGTTTTTTCAATTATTTTCTGCGTAGAAAACACAATTGCTTCACAACCGTGATTACAGCTTCCTTCGTGATTAAACAAAAAATATCTCATTTTTCCGACCTCAAAACAGCTTTCTTCCGGGGAAGAAATAATCTGACTGATACATCGCAATCTGATATGAAAGGAATCTTGAATAGATAAAAAACAACACTCCGCCACCCGTATAATAAAGGCTTCTGTCCTTCGGCTTTACAGAATTGTATATTACCCATGTTGTGAAAATTATATAATAAACCGAGAGATAAATCGCAAATCGAGCAAAAATCCAGTTGTATAAAGCAACGATGAATATCGCCATATTGATAAATGCAATATTAACTAAGATATCACCAATATGCCCGAGATATCGCAAACGTTGTCGGTTAATATAGGCAAGAATAATCGGGGCAGATGCAACAACAACACGCATTACACTGCTTCCGCCCTCCTGACCGTTTGTGAACCATCCGATTTCAGAATAGTTTGCATAGCTCGTTGTTTCGATAACATCAAGGAAAACGGGTAAAATCTGGTCAAAGCAAAGTGCAAGAAGAATACTTCCTCCGATAAGAAAATAGTTTATTCTTCTCCACGCAGGTCTTCTTACAACAAAATAAACCGGTATCATAAACACCGCACTGTTATGCATTAAATACGCAAGGAATACACAAATCAGATATTTAAAGAATGTTCCTCTCCGAAGTGAGAAAAGATATTTTGTGCCGATAAGCGTGAATGCGGCGGCGGCATACTGTCTCATACCATCCATTGTGCCACCGAGATATCCGTAGGTAACAAACATTAAAAGTGCAAAGTCAAACGGATAAGAATACCTGTACAGAATAATTAACGCCGGAATAATCGCCATCGCAGAAATCAGAAACACAAGGTACTGCGGCTCACGTGTCATATTTCTGAAAATATTCTGAATGAAAGCGAACATTCCGTTATTGAAAAGAACATCGGCATTTACGGGATTTTCGTCACCGAGCGTAACATATGAATACATATAGAAATAAGTATCACCGATTGTTTTTCTCAAGCCGGCAAATGCTGTGTAAAAAATAATCGGTAATATTACGCAAATCGGATTAGCTAACGGCTGACCTATTCCGCCGATACGGCGCAACGGAGCCTTGCGACTCATCAATGCAATAAGCCACAAAATTGCCGTAGCAATCAATATTATGATTTCATAGAAATCAAACTTAAAAAATCCGCCCATCTTATCCTCTTATGTACTGTAAATAAATCCTTTTCATCTCGTGGAAAACTACTTCTTTTGAATATGGTTTTACAAGCTCAACTGCATTTTCGGACATTTCTTCATACAAATCTTTGTCATCAATAATTTTGCAGACAGACTCTGCCATTTTTTCATAATCATTCGTTTTTACAAGAAAACCGTTTTCTCCGTCCCTGCAAAGCACTCTGTGACCTCTGTTATCTGACAAAACAACAGGCAGTGCGCATGCTAATGCCTCCATAACATTAACAGGCAAGCCCTCACGATAGCTCGAGCCGACGCAGATGTCACTGATATGAAAATACTCGTCAATATTTTCGACGTGTCCGAGAAAATCAATTTTATTTTCAATTCCAAGCTCGCAGGCTAATTTTTTGCAGTTTTCGTTATTGTTATCCTCACCGCACAAAATCAGTCGGGCGTTTTTTTCTTTTTTAAGCACTTCATTGAGTGCCTTAATGAGCATTCTCTGATTTTTATTTTCATTAAGCTCGGCAACATAAATCAGCAATTTTTCATCATCGCTATAGCCGAGCTTCTTTCTGAGCTTTGATTTTTCTTCTTTATCAACAGGAAAATATCGGTCACAGTTATAACCGACACCGTTCACCTTTTCAATTTTCTTTGCGTGAAAATATTTCCTTGCAAGAGAAAAATCCTCATCATTGATTGTAATAAGACAATCTGTTTTCCTCGACAGGAAGAGTTCAATCGGGAAATATATACACCAGTTTAAGGTCGGAGAGCCTTTACAAAAATGAAACCCGTGAGCAGTATACAAAACCTTTGTACCTTTTCTACGGCTTTTTCTTGCAGCTAATCGTGCCAGCACGCCACCCATAGGTGTATGACAATGTACGATATCGTAATTATTTTCATTTATTATTTTTTTCAGCTTTTTATATGCTGTGATGTTACTTTTGCTGAAAGGAATCCTGTCAATCGGAATGTCAAATATATTATCACAATTTTCTAAACTTCTGCCACTGTCACGACAGGCAACATCCGTCTGCCAGCCAAGTTCCTTAAAATATTTAAAATAAGGAAGATGAAAATAGTGAAAGTGTTCGGGAATCGTTGCGACAAAAAGAATTTTTTTCATCAAGTCACTTCCCTGTTTTCTTCTTTACCTTTGAATTTTTCCATTGTAACATCGAGTTTGCTGTTAACACCCTCACCGACAATTATCTTCTTAATTGATGCAAGAAATATAATCAAATCGAGCTTTGCGTTGAAGTGGTCAACATAGTATACATCAAAGTAAAATCTTTCATCCCAATCGAGTGCATTTCGTCCGTTAACCTGTGCAAGACCAGTAATTCCCGGCGTAACCTCGTGTCTTCTCATCTGCTGAGGAGTATATAACGGCAAATACTCAGGTAACAGCGGTCTGGGTCCGATAAGACTCATTTCTCCGTGAAGAATATTAATCAACTGGGGTAATTCATCAAGACTGAAGCGACGAAGAAATTTTCCGACCTTTGTCATTCTTTCAAAATCGGATAATTCTTTTCCGTCCTTGTCGGTTGTTTTAACTGACATTGTTCTGAATTTAAAAATAGAGAATATTTTACCGTTTTTTCCCGGTCTTTGCTGTTTGAAAAATACAGGGCCACCGTCCGTACATTTAATAGCTATTGAAACTATAATAAAAACAGGAATCAACAGAATCATCGAAATTAAAGCGAATAAAAAGTCAAACGCCTTTTTGATGAATTTATACACTTGACGGCCCCCTTTCCGTAAAATGAAAAACATCCACTCATTATATAATTGCAATTATGAACATTTTACAATATAATAGATTTAAAGTCAATGTTTTTTGTATCAAAATTTACATAAATTAATATGGTTTTAAGCACAAGATTGACAGTTTTTCCAAAATATGATACTCTTTTTTATAGTAATTGAATAGGAGAATTATTATGATAGGTTTAGGAACATGGGAAGCAGAAATAAATACTATTTTCTTTAAGGGAACCGGCAGAGCAAAAATCTCCGACATCGGCGGAAATTACGATTTTAAATTTGAAATACTCGGCATGAATATGCCTGCTGTTAATGTATATGATGTCTGCGAAGAGGGTAACACTCTCACCGCAACGGCAGAATGTGATTTGTTCAAGGGTAAAAAAATACCTGTCACAGTAACCTTTGACGGTGACACGGTTACAGGAATCATAAAGGCTCCTATGCTCGGGAAACTGAAGATTAACGGTAAAAAAATAGCATAACAAGGAGAAAACCATGTCTAAAAAAATATATCTTGTCTGTAACGCACACCTTGACCCTGTATGGCAATGGGAATGGGAGGAAGGTGCTGCGGAAACACTTTCAACCTTCAGAATTGCCGCAGATTTCTGCGAGGAATATGACGGCTTCATTTTCTGCCACAACGAAGCTCTTTTGTATGAGTGGATTGAGGAATATGACAAGGATTTGTTTGAGCATATAAAATCACTTGTCGCCCGTGGCAAATGGCACATTATGGGCGGATGGTTTCTTCAGCCCGATTGCAATATGCCATCGGGAGAATTTTTTGTCCGTCAGATTCTTGCAGGCAGGCAGTATTTCAAAGAGAAATTTAACGTTGCTCCTGCAGTAGCTGTTAATGTCGATTCCTTCGGTCATTCACGTGGACTTGTCCAGATAATCAACAAATTCGGCTACAAGGGCTACATGGGTATGCGACCGCACAAGCAGTTTGTTGACCTGCCCGAGGGCGGTTACAGATGGAGAGGCTACGACGATTCCGAGGTTATCGGTCTGAGAACGGGCGGATACGGCTCGGGCAAGGGCAAGGTCGGAATTAAAATACATGATTACGTTGATGATTGCAAAGAAAACGACATTAATCTCTGCTTATGGGGTATCGGCAATCACGGAGGCGGTCCTTCAAAGGAAGACCTTGACACAATTGTAGCTCTTCAAAACGAAATGAAATCTGATGGTGTTGAGCTTATTCATTCCACACCCGAAGAATATTTTGAAGAAATCAGCAAGAAAGAGCTTCCTGTTGTTGAAAAAAGCCTTAATCCGTGGGCACCGGGTTGTTATACAAGTCAGTGCAGAGTTAAACAGAAATACCGATATGCCGAGAACACATACTTTACGGTTGAATCAATGTGTACACGTGCAAGCATGGATGGTCTTATTGAATATCCCGAAGCCGAGCTGAAGTCCGCTTTACACGATATTCTCACAGTTCAATTTCACGATATGCTCCCCGGCTCATCAATCAAGGATGCTGAGGAAATGATTCTCAGAATGCTTGACCACGCACTTGAAATTCTTGCAGGACTCCGTGCAAGGGCATTTTTTGCACTCGCCTCGGGACAGAAAAAAGCTCCGAGCGACAAAATTCCGTTTTTCGCATACAACCCGTATCCATATCCGATCACAGGTGATTTCGTCGCAGAATTCAACCTTTGGGACCAGGTATGGGAAAAGTGCTACATTTCGCCCGTTGTTTATGATGAAAACGGTAAAATCATTCCGTCACAATGCGAAAAGGAACGAAGCACAATTCCTATCGAATGGCGAAAGAAGGTTGTTTTCACTGCAACACTCAAGCCAATGAGTATGAATCGATTTGAATGTGCATTTGAAAGGCTCGACAGCAAACCATCAGCATCTGTTGCTTCCACTGACACTCATTTTGTTGTGAATGCAGGCGGAAAGCACCTTGAAATAAGCCGTAAAACAGGTCTTGTTGATTGCTACAGAGATGCTGATACCGACTATCTCACGGACAATGCATTTGCACTTGAGGTATGGCAGGACAACTATGACCCGTGGTTTATGGAAGCCACAAAATGGGACACAAAAATAGGTGAATTTAAGCTCCTCAGTGAAGCCGATGCGGCTGATTTTATGTGCCTTAAGGAGCCAATTGAGTCCGTTCACATAATTGAAGGCGGTGCCGTGCGCACGGTTATCGAGGCTGTTTTCGGCTACAAGCGTTCAAGAGCTTCGGTAAAATATATAATTTCGAGCAACGGTGAGCTTGAGCTTGACATAAAAATGGAATGGCTTGAAAAACAAAAGCTCGTTAAATTAAACATTCCTTCGACCTTTATAAATGCAAAATGTATCGGTGAAGAGCCTTACGGCAGAGAGGAAATGAGATACAACCTTGAAGAAAATGTTGCTCAGAAATACGTCGTTATTTTTGACGAAAGCAAGGCAATTTCGGTTATCAACAAGGGTACATACGGCTCATCAATTGATGACAATGCACTTAAAATGACTCTTCTTCGCTCCCCTTCCTACTGTGCTCATCCTATTAATGAAGAGCATCCTACTATGCCTAAAGACAGATTTATGCAGTATATTGATATCGGTGAGCGTGAATTCAGCTTTAAAATCGTTGCAGACAGCAAGGAAAAGCTCCTCAACGAAAGCGGAAGAAATGCACAGCTTTTCAATTCAGAGCCGATGTGCTTATCCTTCTATCCGACAGGTACAGGCGATTTACCTAAGGAATCCATAACACTTTGCGAGAGTGAAATCATTCAGATGACGGCATTTAAAAAGGCTGAAGACGGAAACGGATATGTGATAAGATTGTTCAACCCGACAGACGAAAAGCATTCCGCTTCACTCTGCTTCGGTGACAGAAAAGCTCAGTTCAATTTCACAAAATATGAGATTAAAACCATTCTCCTTGACGAGAACGGATTCAAAGAAGTAAATATTAACTCTTGACCTGCAAATCGACTGATTTTTGTAACAAAATACACAAATCGGTCGATTGTTTTTTTATCCGAATTAGGTAAAAACACTTGAATTTTAGTTGTTATTTTGGTACAATATATAATGTATAAAACTGAGGAGGTGTCAATGTGACCGAAGGAAATAATAATTTTTACGATGTCCCGCTGTATCTTTTTCACCAGGGACAAAATTCCAAAGCATACGAGTTTTTCGGAGCACATGGTGTTGATGACAACAGGGTTGTTTTTCGTGTATGGGCACCTCACGCAAATAGTGTTTCTGTGGTCGGTGATTTCAACGATTGGATTGAAGACGTTAACATAATGCACAGGCTCAATGACGGAGCCTGCTGGGAATGCTTTGTAGATAATGTTAATGTTTTTGACAAATACAAATTCTGTATTACCGCACAAAACGGCGAAAAGAAATACAAAGCTGACCCATACGGCTACCACACGGAAACACGTCCCGAAACGGCATCTAAATTCTACGAGCTTGACGGGTACGAATGGCACGATAAAAAGTGGCTCGAGAAACGCAAAAAAACAAGTGTTTATGACAATCCTGTCAATATTTACGAGATTCATGCAGGCTCGTGGAAGGTTCACGAGGACGGAAATTTTCTTTCATATCGTGATTTAGCAGATAAACTGACAAAATATGTGAAAGAAATGGGATATACTCATATAGAATTACTCCCGATTTCAGAGCATCCCTTTGACGGCTCATGGGGATATCAGGTTACAGGCTATTTTGCTCCGACCTCCCGTTACGGCGAACCGAAGGATTTTATGTACTTTGTTGACAAGTGTCATGAAGAAGGAATCGGTGTTATTCTCGATTGGGTTCCTGCCCACTTTCCGAAGGACACACACGGACTTTATGAGTTCGACGGTGAACCGCTTTATGAATATTCCGATATGAGTAAAGGTGAGCATAAGGAATGGGGCACACGAGTCTTTGACTACGGCAAAAATGAAGTTCGCAGCTTTCTGTCCTCAAACGCAATGTTCTGGATTGAGAAATATCACGTTGACGGATTAAGAGTTGATGCGGTTGCTTCTATGCTCTATCTCGACTATTGCAGAAAACAGGGTGAATGGAAGCCTAACAAAAACGGCGGGCGTGAAAACCTTGAGGCGGTTGAATTTATTCAGAATCTCAACACCTCGATTTTCCGTGAGCACGGCGACATTATGATGATTGCCGAGGAAAGTACATCGTGGCCGCTTGTTACAAAACCCGTCTGCGACGGTGGACTCGGTTTTAATTTCAAATGGAATATGGGATGGATGAACGATTGTCTTAAATACTTCTCGCTTGACGGAATTTACAGAAAATTCAATCACGACAAGCTGACATTCTCGTTTTTCTATGCTTTTTCCGAAAACTTTGTTTTGCCTATTTCTCACGATGAGGTTGTGCACGGAAAATGCTCACTCTTAAACAAAATGCCCGGCTCTTATGAAGAAAAATTCGCAGGACTTCGCTCGTTTGTCGGCTATATGATGGCTCATCCTGGTAAAAAGCTTATGTTCATGGGACAGGAATTCGGTCAGTTCATTGAATGGAATTACAAGCAGGGACTTGATTGGTTGCTTCTTGACTACGATATGCACAGAAAATGTAAAAAATATTTTGAAACAATCAACAGGCTCTACCTTGACAATGCTCCCCTTTGGCAGATTGATTACAGCTGGGAGGGCTTCAGCTGGATAAGCAGTGACGACAAGGACAACTCGGTTATTGCTTTCCGCAGAATGGACAAAAATCAAAAGGAAATTATCGCTGTCTGCAATTTCACAAATGTTCAGCGTGACAACTACTGTATAGGTGTTCCGAATTCGGGCACATACAAGGTTATGCTGAATTCCGATGCTGAAGAATTCGGAGGTAACGGGCGTGGCACAAAGGACAGTGTTAAAAGTAAAAAAATACCGATGCACGGATTTGATAACAGTATATCTCTTGACCTGCCCGGTCTGAGTGTTATCTATCTAAAAGCACCGATTAAAAGAAAAAAATCTATCAAATCAGATATAAACAAGGAGGAAACATAATGTCACGTAAGCATGAATGTATTGCAATGCTTCTCGCAGGCGGTCAGGGTAGCCGTCTCGGAATTCTTACAAAGAACATTGCCAAGCCTGCCGTACCATACGGCGGAAAATACAGAATTATCGACTTCCCTCTCTCAAACTGTGTAAACTCAGGTATTTATACCGTTGGAGTTCTTACACAGTACCAGCCGCTTGAGCTTAACGATTATATCGGTAACGGACAGGCCTGGGATCTTGACAGAGCTGACGGCGGTGTTCATATTCTTTCACCGTATCAGCAGATTGAGGGTACCGAATGGTACAAGGGTACTGCAAACTCAATTTATCAGAATATCAACTTCATTGACAGATATGACCCTGAGTATGTTGTAATTCTTTCGGGTGACCACATCTACAAGATGGATTATTCAAAGATGCTCGCATATCACAAGGAGAAGAACGCTGATTGTACTATCGCAATGCTTGAGGTTCCATGGGAAGAGGCATCACGCTTCGGTCTTATGGTTCTCAATGATGATAATTCAATTAAGGCATTCGAGGAAAAGCCGAAGAATCCAAGCTCAAACAAGGCTTCAATGGGTGTTTATGTATTCACATGGGAGAAGCTCCGCAAGTATCTCATTGAAGACGAAGCTGACCCGAATTCAAGCAACGACTTCGGCAAGAACATTATCCCGACAATGCACGGTGCAAACGAGAGAATGTTTGCATATGCTTTTGACGGATACTGGAAGGACGTAGGAACAATCGACAGCCTGTGGGAGGCAAATCTTGACCTTCTCAATCCGCAGGTTGACCTCGATTTGACCGATACAAGCTGGAAAATCTATTCAAAGAATCCCATCACAGGTCCTCACTATGTTGCTGACACCGCACAGGTGCAAAATTCAATGATTGCAGAAGGCTGTGAAATTGCAGGCAAGGTTGACTTCTCTGTGCTCTTCTCAAATGTTGACGTTGAAGAAGGTGCAACGGTTCGTGATTCAATCATTATGCCGGGTACAAAAATTAAAAAAGGCGCAGTTGTTCAGTATGCAATGATTGCAGAAAATGCGGTTATTGAAGAAAATGCAGTTATCGGCAAACGTCCAGAGGATATGGAAAGCCTTGATGACTGGGGCATCGCAGTTGTCGGAACAGGTGTTACCGTCGGCAAGGGCGCTTCGGTTGAACCGAAGGCTATGATAGGCGAAGATGTAAAGGAGGCAGAATAATGAGAGCGAATAACGTACTCGGTCTTGTATTTTCAAATACATACGACCGTTGTCTTGACGAAATAACTTCAATCCGTTCTATGGGTTCTGTTCCTTACGGCGGACGTTACAGACTTATTGACTTCCCGCTTTCAGCTATGGTTAACAGCGGTATGGGTCACGTAGGTATTATCACAAAGAGCAATTACCAATCTCTCATGGACCATGTCGGAAACGGCAGAGCATGGGATTTATCAAGAAAGAACGGCGGACTTCGTATTCTTCCTCCGTTCAATATGAACAATGTCGGTCTGTATACGGGCAAAATCCAGGCACTCGCAGGTGCAATGGATTTCATTTCTCACTCTGATGAGGAATATGTTCTTATCACAGACAGCAGTTTTATCTTCAATGTTGATTTAACAAAGATGTTCAAGTATCACGAGGACAAAAATGCCGACATTACTCTCGCTTATGTAAACGGCAAAGCTCCGAGCATCAGTGAGCTTGCTGAATTTGACATTGACACTGACGGAAGAATAACTAATCTTTTCCGTACAACAGGCTCTGACAACGCAAATTATTCTCTTAATGTTCTTCTTATGAGAAAATCACTGCTTGAGCGACTTATCAACAACGCAGTCAGCTTGAATTATCATTCGTTTACCGAGGATATTCTTCAGAGAAATGTTAAATCACTTAAAATTTACGGCTACAACTTTGACGGCTTTGTTCGTGTTATGGACAATATTCAGAGCTATTTTGAAGCAAATATGGCTCTTCTTGACAAGGAGAACAGAAAAGCTCTTCTTTCAACTCAGCCTGTTTATACAAAGGTTAAGGACGATGTTCCTGCAATTTACGGACTCGATTCACACGTAAGCAATTCTCTTGTTGCGGACGGATGTGTTATCGAGGGTACTGTTGAAAACAGCATTCTTTCACGTGGTGTTCACATCGGCAAGGGTGCAGTTGTCAAAAACTGCGTACTCATGCAGAATGCTTACATCAGCGACAATGTTAACCTTAACTGTGTTATTGCAGACAAGGATGTTGTTATCAAGCCAAATAAGGTGCTTTCCGGCGACATCACATTTCCAGTATATATCGGCAAGGGTATAGTTATCTAAATTTAAAGGAGTGACGAATAATGAAAGTTTTATACGCAGCAAGTGAAGCTCTGCCTTTCATGGCGAGTGGCGGTCTCGGTGATGTTGCAGGCAGTCTGCCCGTTGCATTGAGAAAAAGACTTATCGGTTGCCGTGTTGTAATGCCTTTATACGACACCATCAAGCAAGAACTAAAGGACACGATGAAATTCATCACTCACATTTCCGTTCCTGTTGCATGGCGCAGACAGTATTGCGGTATTTTTGAGGCAAAATATAACGGCGTTATCTATTATTTGCTCGACAATCAGTATTATTTCAAGCGTGACACAATTTACGGTCACTATGACGATGCAGAGAGATTTGCTTTCTTCTCAAGAGCCGTTCTTGAAATTATTCCGTATATCGACTTCAAGCCTGACATAATTCATTGCAATGACTGGCAGACAGCACTTACACCTGTTTACTACTCGGCAATGTATGCAAATGCTCCGGGTTATGAAAATATTAAAACTATATTTACAATTCACAACATTCAGTATCAGGGTGTTTACGGCAAGGAAATTCTTGAGGATGTTCTCGGAATCCCTGCTGATAAAGCTTCATTGCTTGAATATGACGGCTGTGTCAACTTTGCAAAGGGTGCTATTGAATGTGCCGACAAGGTTACAACCGTAAGCCCGTCATATGCTGACGAAATTCTTGACCCGTGGTATTCACACGGACTTGACTCAATTCTTAACGAGCGCCGTTTCAAGTTAAGCGGTATTCTCAACGGAATTGACGTTGTCGGCTATGACCCCGAAACTGACAAAAATATTCGTGCAAACTATTCAATCAATGATTTGTCGGGCAAAAAGCTCGATAAGGAAGATTTACAGCAGGTTATGGGACTCCCCGTTCGTGCTGATGTTCCGATTATTGCTATGGTTTCACGTCTTGTTTCACACAAGGGTCTTGACCTTGTAAAAGCAATTCTTGACGAGCTTCTCTCGACATCTGAAATGCAGCTTGTTGTTCTCGGCTCAGGTGACTACGAATACGAGAATTTCTTCAGAGAGATTGCCGCAAGATATCCCGACAAGGTCGGTCTTCGACTTGGCTTCATCCCCGAGCTTGCAAGAAAAATTTATGCAGGTGCTGATATGTTCCTTATGCCGTCAAAGAGCGAACCTTGTGGTCTTTCACAGATGGTTGCACTTCGCTACGGCACAATTCCAATCGTTCGTGAAACCGGAGGTCTTCGTGACTCCATCACAGATTGCGGTGACGGAGAGGGCAACGGCTTCACATTTAAGAGCTACAATGCCCACGATATGCTCGATGCTATCCGCAGAGGTCTTACACTCTACTACAACGGCGATTGGGATACAATGGTCACACGTGCACTTGACTGTGACTTCAGCTGGGGACGTTCAGCTAACACATATATCAAGCTATACAAGGACTTATTAAAATGAAATCATATTATGTTCACTTGATTCGTAACGGACTTACGGCAGGAAATGTTGACGGAAAATACATCGGTCATATTGACGAGCCGCTGAGCAATGAGGGAATTGAGCAAATCACACAAATGAAAGAGGATTACAAATATCCTATAGTTGAAGCTGTTTTCTCAAGCCCCCTCTCCCGTTGCACACAGACTGCTAAAATACTTTATCCTATGTGCGAGCCGTTAATTATGGACGGACTCATAGAGTATAATTTTGGTGAATTTGAGGGCAAAACCGCTGACGAATTGCAGAATCATCCTGTATTCCCCGATTGGCTTGCAGGAAAAGAGGGTGTCAGTGCTCCGTTCGGTGAGAGCAATCAGGATTTTGCAAACCGAATTGCAAACACATTCATCAAAATTATTGACGGACTTATCACATCAGGTGTTACCCGCTCTGCCATCGTCACTCACGGCGGCGTTATTATGGCTTTACTGTCGATGTTCGGACTTCCCGAGGCTTCAATGCACGAGTGGCTTACTCCGGGCGGATGCGGTTACACAATCCGTGTAACTCCGTCACTCTGGTCGCAGGGACGAAAGGTTGAAGTTATCGCCGAAATCCCCGAGGTTGAGGGCGAAAACGATTATAAAGAAAACGAAGATGACTTCAATGTTGAAGACTATCTTTATGAATAAAAAGGAGTTTAAAATGAAGAAATACAACAACACCTATTGCGTTGGCAAATTCCCACAGCTCACAAGACGAGTTTTCACTACAGCCGACGGACTTAAATCAAACAACATTACCGCAATGGCTTTCGATAAAAAGGGTGTTCTTTTTATCGGTACAGACAAAGGCTTGTCAAAATTTGACGGTGAAAAATTCGTATCTTTTGAAGTTGGATGCAAAGATGCTGCTATTTCAATGATTGCTTTTGATGACAAGAATCATCTTCTTGTAGGTATCGGTGCAAAGCTCTTGGAATTTGACGGCAAAAAGAAGGTTTCAACTAAGGAATTCCCGTCAGACCTCGTTGACGTTAAGGTAGACCTTGACAAGGCAACATGGATTCTTACAAAGAAGGTTATGTACAAAAAGCCTTATGGCTCAGACGAATATGAAATAACAATCGGTATTCCGGGCGAAGGAACCTGCCTTGCTGTTTCAAAGAACAATAAGACATACATAGGCTCTAACGGTGGCGGTCTTAATGCTCTCTCAGGCAAGCGCTGGCACTGGAAGGAATTGCAGAGTGAGGTTACAAACCTCGTAAGTGACAACATTAACTGTCTTTATCTCGACCCTGCAGGAAATGTATGGATGGGTACAGACAAGGGTGTTTGTGTTTACGATGACCACGGCTATTGGCTTAGCAACAAGGAAATTCCTGGACTTCCGAGCGCAAATATCACAGGTATGGCTGTTGCGGAAAACGGTGACAAATATTTCGCAACTACAACAGGTCTTATTCATCAGCACAACGGTGAGCTTTCATACTACGGCTACAAGCGCTGGCTTCCAAGTCCGAATGCTACCGGTGTTGCACTTTCACCAAACGGTTCAATCTGCGTTTCAACTGACAACGGCTTAAGCCTCTTTGAAACAAAGATGATGTCACTTGAGGAAAAAGCAATTGAGCTTCGTAATATTACGGAAACATACAATGTTAAGAAGGACGGCTACGTTCTTGACAGAGAGCTTGACCATGAGGGTATTGTTTCTCTTGACGAAGGCTGGATTCCCAACACAGATAACGACGGTATGTGGACAGGTCTTTATACTACTGCACTTTGCTACGAATATGCCTGTACAAAGGACGAGAAGGTTCGTGCAATGGCTTGCCGTTCAATCAATGCAATGCTCAAGCTTACAAGAGTAACAGGTGTAGAGGGCTTTACAGCACGTGCTATCCGTTACAGTGACGAGCGTAACTACGGCACAGGCGCAAGACAGGAATGGCACTTCACAAAGGACGAAAACGGTGCGGATATCGAGTGGCTCGGTGAAACATCGTCTGACGAGATGGTTGGACACCTGTATACATACTCAAACTTCTATGACCTCGTTGCAAATGAGGAAGAGAAAAAGCCTGTGCGTGAGGCTGTTACAAAGATTCTCAACCACATTCTCGACCATGATTTCCACCTTGTTGATGTTGACGGAATCCCGACAACATGGGCAAACTGGAATCCCGATTTACTTAACAATGATAACAAGTGGATTTTTGAAAAGGGCACAAACTCCCTTCAGATTCTCACATTTATGCTCATCGGCTATCATATGACAGGCGACGAGAAATACAAGAAGGTATTTGATACTCTTGCCGCTGACAAGCACTATGCAATGAATCTTATGCTTTACAGAATACCTGACGGACATCTCTGTCACATTGATGACAACCATGACTTCCTTATGATTAATCTTCTTATGAGATACTGTGAAGACCCACAGCTTCGTGCAATCTTCTCAATGGGACTTGCACATCACTGGAAGGAAGAGCGCTGCGAGAGAAACGCATTCTTCAACTTCACTTATGGTAACATCACAGGCGAGCATTGCGACATTGAAAATGCCGTTGACGAGCTTGTTGACTATCCGATGGATCAGGTTGCATGGTCACTTTACAACAGCTATCGTCCTGACCTTGTATGGAATATGGCTCCGGTTGAAATGGATATGGTTCCGCAGTTGTTTGACCCACTGCCTGCTCACGAGAGAAGAATTATCAGCAGTGACTGTAACAGATTCACTGTTGACAGCGGTGCTGAGGATGTTGCGAAACCAATTACAGAGCAAACTGACAATCCGACAGCATACACCATGTTCCCGAGCACGGGTAATGACAAGGGTATGATGCTCTCATCCTGCACAAACTACACTCACGCATACTGGTATGCAAGATACAACGGACTTATCAAGGACATCTAAAAGAAATCAGCCGCTGATAATCTCAGCGGCTTTTTAGGATTATAATATGAACTCAAATGAATTGAAATTTAACAATGACGGCAAGTTTACAATCCTTCAGGTCAGCGACCCGCAGGACTTGATTCTCGTACGTCGAACAATGCTTTATATGCTCAATAAGGCATATGACGGCATTAAACCCGACCTTGTTCTTTTCACGGGTGACAACACACTCGGTAATCATATTCTCGAATTAGGTGACACTGGCATTGTGCCTTCCGACAGCAAAGAAACCACAATCAGACGACTTCGACGAGCATTGAAGCATATATTAAAGCCTGTTGATGACCGTGGAATTCCTTTTGCGATGATTTACGGCAACCACGATGACAACAACCCTGCCACAAAAGAAGAACAATTCGAGCTTTACAAGGAATATTATTGCTGTCTTCCGATGAATTCGGATGACAAAACCCGTGACTGCGACACATACAACATTACAATTACTGCTTCAGACAGTGATGAAGTCAAGTTTAACATATGGATGCTTGATAGTGCGTGGATTGACAAGGAAGCTGACAAAGGCTACACAGAAATAAAGGAAAGTGCGGTTAACTGGTACAAAGAAACAAGTGACAAGCTCAAAGCCGAAAATGATGGTAAAGCTGTCCCATCTTTGATGTTTATGCACGTTCCGCTTTGTGAACAGAAAAATTTTTGCATGGAGGTCGAACCGAACTATCCGGGTGCAATTAAGAATGATGACGGGAAATATATTGCACTAAATCCTGCTATGGCAAACGGTGTTCTCGGTGAGAGTGTAAGCGCTGTAGATGACGACCACGGGCTTTTTAAGGCTATTAAAGAGCAAACCGATGTCGTAGGTGTCGTATCGGGACATGACCATATAAACTGCTTTGACGGTATTTATGATGGTGTGAGATTTATTCAGACAGGCGGTGCATCATTCCGTTGCTACGGCAACAGAATTCGTGGTGTAAGAATGTTTGTACTTGACGAAAAAAATCCCGAAAAATTCACAACAAAGTACTTTAATTACGACGAAATATGCGGAAACGATTTTGTTCCACAGTTTAAATATTTTATCAGTGCAGACGATAAAATGGCTGAGAACATTGCAATCGGTGCAACGGTTGCAGGCTTAACATTATTTACATTTACAAAGGAGATAATAAAATGGCGCAAAAAGCAAAAGCACCGATAATCTTTGTAACAGGAATCGGTCAGACATGGACTTCACTAAAAAACGGAAAGTCAAAAGAAAGATGGAATCTTGTTCCAAGAGGAAAAGAAACCATCTTTGAGGAATTTAATATTTCAGATTACGCAGCTCTTGTTGATTTCGGAATAAAAACAGTTTTCTCCGCACTTACAGGAGCAAAACTTTCTGACAAAACTGCTGTAAAAGCTGTTTCAAAATTAATGAAATACTGTGTTGCTGACGAAAACGGCAAATTAGGCAGCAATCTGAATGTCAGAATTTATGGTGCACGTTCATTCGATAAACTTAGGAAAATTAATTTTGATACAAATAAAGTGGATGAAAATGCACAAAAAACAATGCTCGATCAGATTTATCACGATATTCAATGTGAGAGATATATCGGCGAATACGGTGAGGAAAATCTTTATTGTTTTAATTATTCCACATTTTCAAATCTTTATGACAACGCAGATTTCCTGCATAAAATGATTAAGGACGTAATTGCCGACCAAAAGGACAAAACGGGTTCTGACAAGGTTATTCTTGTCCCGATGAGCATGGGTGCAACTGTTGTCAACGCTTATCTCGACAAATATTTAAGCGAAAAAAATCCTGCCGATGGATGTCTTGTCAGCAAGGTTATAAGCATTGTCGGTGCGTGGAACGGAAGTGACGGACTTGCGGATGTTCTGAATTTTGATATAGCCGATGATTTTGATGAAAAGCTATACAAAATGCTTAAGCCTGATGCACGTAGTAAAATCCAAAAAATAAAACCGGATAATCTGCACAAGGTTGGCAAAACAATTGTAAATGCTGTTGTGGAAAGTATTCTTCTTCGTGTTTCGTCATTTATGGCACTTATTCCTGCTGAAAGATATGAAGAAACTTCAGAAATTCTTTTCACTCCCGAAAGATACAAGCGTATACATCATCTCTCCAAAGTTAAAAATGAGGCTGAAAGATATCATAATGCGCAGGTTCATTTAAAGGAAAGACTTGAGTTTTTAAACAAGCATCACGATATTGGCATTTTTTTTATCAGCGGTTGCGGATTAAAATTCGGTGACGAAAACAGAGATTTTGATTTTCTCGGAATGTTTAAATCTGTTGAAAAGGATAATACTGACGCAGTTATTCAGATTTCATCAACTGCACCCGGCACATCATACGTTCATCCGAATACGAAATATAATGAAGATATGAGCAATCCGTATCTTTCTCCGGACTTAACTGTTGATGCCTCAACCTGTTATTTCAGAGATACCTCATGGTACTTTATAGGACAACAGCATGAGCTTGGCACAAATAATACTGCGCTGAAATTAGCAATTGATATTGCAACAGATGAAATCAACGACATTCACGGAAAATATCCTCAGTTTAATTACAAGCGAAACGTTTCCGGTGTTTATGAATTAATTGAAAAAGCAGAACAAATCCAAAATAAAAGCGATGAACTTAAAGCTAAAATATCAGAAGTAAAAGCTATGCTCGATTCAATTAATAATAATCCCGAATATGATTCTAAAATCATTGAAGAATTAAAAATGCTTATATAAAACTTTCAGCTTCCGAAAAATCGGAAGCTGATTTTTTAACTAAAAAAACCGTGCCATTTTCATGACACGGTTTAAATTATTTATTAGAGAATGTCTGCGAATATACGAACCTGTGAAGAGATTGCTTCCGGACACTGTTCGATAGAAGCATTCTTAACATTAATAGCAACATTAAGAACTGTAGTAATATCAGTACCTGTAATATTACCGTCAAGGTTAAGGTCACCGGCTGCTAATGTGCACTTTGCAGCAAATTCTGTATCCTGCATCAATGTTGCATAAGTCTTCATGATAACTGCGTCTGTACCATCAATCTTACCATCACCTGTAAGGTCACCCATAACAACCATTGAGTACTCCTTGATAACTCTCATGCTACCGCTATCTGTAGGAACAGTAACCTGAATCTTTGCACCAGTACCATTACCATTCTCAGTAGGAGCAATGTTTGTATAGTTTTCCATACCGGCATAGTCATCACCAAGGTTAACCATACCATTGTTTGACATAAAGAATGTTGTGAAATCGTCGCCCCAATCAAGCTTATCTGATTCACTGTAATAGTTCTCGCCAAGACCGTAAATCAAGTTATTAACTTCATCAACATGGTTAACTGTTGTATCATAAACTTCGATGAATGTTTCTGACTTAAGGTTATCAATAGCCTTATTAAGAACCTCATAAGCATGGTCAACAATCTTCTGCTCGTCTGAACCGTAGTCCTTATCAAGATAAATTGCTGTCTTATATGCTTCAACAAGCTTATTAATACTTGCCTGAGTAAATCTCTCAGGATTGTTAATGCCGATTGTACGCTCAACAGTTGACTCAAGAGCTGCATAATCTGCAAGACCTGTGTAAGGCTTCAAACCTGCAATTGCGTCAATAAGCTGTCTTCTTGCTTCGTTAATCTTTGACTGTCTGTAGCCAACACCGTTGCAAGCACTAACTTCAGTAAATACCTTGTTAGCAAAGTTCATAGCATTTGTATATGCCTTCCATGTTCTGATTGAATATGTTGTATCACCAGGATTTGTAAGGTTCAATGCTGTTGCTTTATTGTACTCTTTGTTAAGCTGATATGTGCTTACTGTTCTCTTATTAGACTCAAGAATTTCATCTGTTTTCTCAAGTGCATAGTATGCATATGTGATTTCAGTCTTGGTCGGGAATACATTCTTCTCAGGGTTAGCCAAAGCTTCATCATACTGTTCAATAACAGCCTTTGCCTTCTTCATCTTTTCCTTGTATTCAAGGTAAGCCCAAGGAGCAAAGTCAACCATATTGAAGTATGCATAATCGTCTTCGTAATACTTAACGCCTTCATTTTCAGGAATATCCAATGTTTCAACAAGTGTTCTGAGACTTGCCAAGCTATGTGTCATACCGGACTGTTCAGACTTAAACATCATAGCAACAACTTCAAAATCATCAAGGTCGATGATACCGATAAGCTCAACAACCATGTCAAGTGAGCTACCGAGAAGTGTGCCCTCACCTGTGATGTTAGGAAGATGCGCAAGAAGCATCTTAACTGTATTCTTAAGACCTGTACCGTCACTGTTTACATTTGTTGTAACCTGATCAAGTGTGCCATAGCTGTAAGGAACAATAAGGTTCTTCTGTGCTGAAACGTCTGATGCATTTGAATCCTTTTCTGCATCAAGGTGGAACAAACCATTAAGAACACGTGCTACCAAGTTAACAAGTAACTTTGCAATCGGCTTCTCAAGCTCTCCGTTAGCTGATGATGGTCTTCTACCGATAATTGAAAGGAGACCGTTAATATCAAAGTTAAGGATGTTGCCGACAATCTTATTCATAAGAAGGTCACGCAAGCCTGACCATGAATCCTCAACACCGTAGCAAAGTGATGTAAGACGAACCCAGTCGCCTGCTGATCTGTAAACCTTGTACCATACGTTGCCACTATATGTTGCCTTTGCGTCAGCATTAGGATAGATGTTGAAAAATGTTGAATACTTCTCAAGGAAGAAGTCGAAAGCATAGTTAAGAACTTCTTCAAATGATGCTGTAACAGGAATTTCCATTCCGAATTCACCAACAAGATAATATCTTGCTACAACTGCACCAACTTCAAGGCAGTCAAGTGAATCAGGATTGATTTCACCGTTTGCAATCTTAGCTTCAAAGTCGATATCCGGCTCAAGCTCTGCAGCAACGTTTACAAGTGTATATGTAACAAGAGACATGATAGAATCGCAACCGTCCGGGAAGATAATACCATCAACGAGGTTCTCAAGCAAATACTTAACAAGGAATGCAAATGTCTGCTCCTGGTTCATTGCGCTGAGAGCTTCTGTCTCTGCTGTTGTAAGTGATCTAAAGTCAGAAACCAATGATGCCAAAACAGGAAGCAATGACTTAATATAGTCAGAAAGCTGTGCCATGAAATCATCGTTAATGTGGAGATACTTACCGCCATTACCATCATCAACAAAGTTGATATACTCTGTAATACCTTCTTTGAGGATATACTTCAAAGCAGCGTTTGTCTTGTCAATCGGCTTCGGAGCTGTCGGGTTCTCAACGCCCTGCTGCTCGAGGAATGCTGCGATAACATCAGCCTCAGCTGCGTCCTCAGGAAGGCCAACCTTTTCCGGAGTAACGAACAATGTGATAGCGATGTTAATATAAGATGTATCACCTGCAGGATCCTCAGGATCGATTTCAAGAGCATCAAGGATGAGCTCACCTGCAAACTTAACAACAACGTCATCAATCAAAGCATCAAAGAGATTTTCAATCAAATCATATGTTGATGTTGTATTGATGTTGATATCGTCAGCAGTAAGTGACGGACAAAGGTCAAGAAGACCCATAGGGCTTGCCAATGTACCATCTGCCTTAGTCGGGAGGCCAAGGAAATCAGCGATGTCATTTGTTCCGTCGTCATTAGCAGAACCATCGCAGATAAGGTTCAAGCAACGATTGTTGATGAAATCCTGGATGATAGAGTCAAGTGTAACACTTGAACCTGTGAATGTAGATCCATCATCATTAAGACCATCTTCGTTGATGAGCAATTTATATACTGTTTCATTGAGGTATCCGTGAAGGTCATTGAGGATAGGAATCTCTTCCTGCATATCATAGAACCAACCGATAACACCAAGGTCAAGAGTGTTGTCAGCAATCTTGTAAAGAGGATCTGCATTTGCAGCGAAGAACTGAAGCAAATACTGAGTCATAAGTGTATCAGTCATACTTGCGTTACTACGTCTGATACTGTCGTTCTTTGGAATTGTAGCATCCAAATCATCAATATCACCGCAGATATTCGTAAGAATACCGGCTTTTTTCAACACGTTTTTAATTGTGTTAAAGGTAGTATCAATTGACTGAATACGAATTTCTATGCCAACATACTCTTCATTAACATCAACGTCATTTGCAAGGATATCATCAAGGAAATCCAATAATGCAGTTGATGCCTGATCAATACTGAAGTAAGGCTTGTTGACATTTGTGTAGCCTGCCGGCTGATTGTAGTCTGTTTTGATAGCACTTGCGCCTACGGTCAGACCTGACAAAATCATAATCATAGACAGAAGTACACACAACAGTCGTTTAGATTGTTTCATCTGAAACACCTCCGTTTTTATTATACCGTTCCCATCGGTAAACGCCCTGCATATAGATATAATTGTATTACCCTATACTTAGGCTCATACTAATAATACCAAATTATAATTGGTTTGTAAACACTTTTTTAATTTTTATCTCACAAAAATTAATGTATAAATATGGTAATAATTCACAATAAAAGTAACAAACTATTACATTTGAGTAATTCAGAATTGTATTTATTTCTAATAATCATTGACGATAACTACATAATATAGTATAATGTAAATCTTTAAAGGAAGTGATAGTATGAAAAAGCAACGCTATACATTATATAATATAGTTCTTGCGTCTGTTTTTTCTGCGCTTACTGCATTGCTGACGTTGTTCGTTAAAATACCAATGCCGAGTGGTGGCGGATATGTTCATCTCGGAGATTCGGTAATTTTTATTGCGTCCTGCATTCTTCCGACTCCCCTCGCCATGATTTCTTCGGCAGTCGGAGGCTCTATAGCTGATTTTCTCGGTGGTTTTCCTGCGTATGTTATTCCGACTTTTATTGTCAAAGCATTAGTTTCACTTTGTTTTACTAAAAAAGAGCATAAAATATTATGTAAGAAAAATATTATCGGAATGATTCTGGCATCACTTATTACCATAGTCGGATATTATATTGCCGACGTAATAATAATGTATGGAGCAATGTCCGTAACACAAATTAAATACGCTATGCTTTCAAGCATTCCAAACATCCCATGGAATGTCGCACAGGCGGTTTGCAGTTCAATAGTTTTCGTTTTACTTGCAACATCACTTGATAAAATTCAGTTTAAGAATAAAATATTCGGAGGTTCAAAATGAATAATATAATTTACACATATGAATCCGGCGTTTATATGAACATCACGAATAAATGTCCCTGCTCATGCGTTTTCTGTATCCGTCATAACGGCGACGGACTCGGCTCGGCCGATTCATTATGGCTCAAAGGTTCACCGAGCTATGAAGAAATTAAATCTGAAATCGATAATTTTGACTTTACACCATACAGTGAAATCGTTTTTTGCGGATATGGTGAGCCGACAGAAGAATTAGATAATCTCATCAAATCTGCAAGATATCTCAAAGAAAAGCACAACTTAAAAATCAGACTCAATTCCAACGGACTAAGTGATTTAATAAACGGAGAAGGCTCAGCTGAAAAATTGAGCGGACTGATAGATTCAATTTCAATCAGCCTCAATGCGCCCAATGCCGAAGCATATCAGCGAGTATGTAAATCCAGATTCGGTACCGACTCCTTCCCCGCTCTGCTCAAATTTGCTGAGGACTGTAAGAAATATATTCCCTCTGTGAAATTTACGGTAGTTGACGTGATTACACCCGAGGAAATCGAAGAATGTAAACAAATCGCAGAAAAGATGGGTATTCCTCTCAGAGTCAGAGCGTTAATTAAATAAATTAAAAATTCAGGTCACATCAGATATGACCTGAATTTTAATTTGTAAGGAAACCCATCCTTTGATTAACAAATTTAATGTAAAAAAATAATTGCAAAAAAATTAAAAAAAGACTTGATTTTTATAATTCATGGTGATATAATACTTGAGCATTAAGAAATGCGCTGCTAGCTCAGCTGGATAGAGTGTTTGGCTACGAACCAAAAGGTCAGGGGTTCGAATCCCTTGCAGCGCGCCAAAACAAAAACCACCCAATAGGGTGGTTTTTGTTGTTTTAACTGCTTTTTCAAAAATGCAAGTCAAAAAAAATATGCAAAAATTAGTTTATATCATTGTATAAAAATCTATGTTTGAAAAATGGTGTAATTCGTTGGGATTGAAACTTAATAGCTAAAAGCACGGCACTCACAATTAAGTGGGTGCCGTGTTGTTTATGGTTTGCAAATTCCGCAAGCAGAATAATGTTGTGCAATGGCATCTTCGAGGGATATTTCGTGACAGCTTTCTTTCAAAAACCTGCAACCGGCTCTGTGATATTTATCACCTGTATCGGTAATATACACTGTTCCACTAGTGGGTGATACCGGTGTATGAGTTGTTGCCTTTGTAGTGGCTTTGGTGGTAGTTTTGGTCGTTGCCTTTGTTGTAGCTTTTGTGGTTGCTTTAGTTGTAGTCTTTGTAGTGGCTTTGGTGGTTGCCTTTGTAGTTGACTTCGTGGTTGCTTTAGTTGTAGACTTTGTTGATGCTTTGGTTGTCTTTGTAGTCGGTGTCTGTCCGTCTAATGCGCTTGCACCATTTGTGTAATTTATCGTTACACCGGGTTGAACATTGAAGCAGTAAACATTGAAGCAAATTCCTTTTCCGCTGTCTTCAACCGAATATGCTTCGATTTGAACGCCACGAGCGACAAGCTCATCACCTACGAAAATAGGCGTTACACGATAAAGAACATGGTTGCCCGTTTCTTTCACATAGTCGGCTACCATATTTTCAAATGGTAACATTCCTTGAACATTTAGGTATCTTGTACCCGTGATAAGGTTTTTAACATTTGCATTTTCGCCTGCAAGCTGATAACCAATCAAGTGGCAACGGTTGTACAAATACTTTCCGTCAACGCAATCATATTTTACTGTCTGCCATCCCGAAGGCTTAACAGAACCGATTTCTTCTCTTTTTTCGGTCGGCATAATCTGTTTACATATATTTGCAAACGCAACTCCACATCTGCCCTTTGAATCAAGACTTGAATAGTTTTCAAAAGCGGTCTTGTTTTTCTTTTCGGAGCTTGTAAAATTCGGATTGTTGCTATTTACAACAACATAGGCGCTTCCACTATATGTAGGAACGCTTGACTTTGAAACAGTTGAAACCGTGTCTGCCGACTTTTTGATTGATGACGAAGAATTGAACTTCGTTGTCTGTGCAGTTTGTGTGTTGTTTTCTGCTTCTGCGACCGCAACCATAGCAGGGTCGGTTTTAACTGTTGTTGAAGATATCTCGTCTGTGGTAGTTGTTTCAGTAACAGCTGATTCTTTAGCTGTTGTTTCGTCAACATATCCTATCACATCAGTTGTATTCTGACTATCATCTGTGCCGTCATCACCAACTGCAATTCCGATTGCGGTGAACAAAATAACAGTTATTGCAACTATCACACCGAGAACTGTCAGAACCTTTTTGTTGTTGAGAGATTTCTTATTTCTTTCAAGTGCTTTGATTTTGCTCTGTGATTGAATAATCAACTGCTTAACTTCAGCAATCTGTGTTTTAACATCATTTTTATCGTTAATTTTCTGTTTAACCTCAAACCACTTGTGATTTTCCTTGACATTCTTTTGAGAATCTTCAAGATTTGCAAGTCTTATCTGAAGGCCGTCAATTCTATTCCGAAGCTCCCCGATCTGATTGTTTATTTCCTGTATTTTTTGCTTTTTCTCTTCTTTCAGCTTCTTAAAAGGGTTCATTTTATATATATCTCCTTTGTAATTTTATCGTGAGAAGAACCCACGAATTCAACCGAACTTTTTAATTTGAATTTGTCCAGATCAATATCCGTTGAAAAATCAGACGGATAATCTCTGTTCCAACAGTAAAGAATTACTTGCGAAATTTTATCATTAAAGCAAGATAGCTCACAATCTTCGACAAAGCACACATCGTTTTCATCTGCGATTTCAAGGAAATCATCCGAGCAAATCACTTTGCTTTCGTCAAACAAATCCGCCGAAAACGGTGAAATTCTTACTTTACCTTGTGCGGTGTTCAGCAAATCTTCAATCAAAATTCTGTCACGCGATTGGCGACGATTGTTGAAAAGCATTCCGCCGTTGTTGTCCACACATAATGCAATTTTCATTTTCTCAACTCCATTTTTAAACAGTTTTTGAAATCATAAAACTTTTGTCAATTCGTTTTCGTCATTTGAAATAGATGTCTTAATTTGATTATAACTAATTTAATTTTTATGTCAACAATAATTTTATCTAATCCGTGTCATTTCGAGAAAGAGAAGTATCTCATAGTGAAGTTTGCATTATTCTTAATATATTCTCTTTTAAAATCCCAACAAAATTCCGTGAATAACATTTTTAATTAAAATTCATTGACAGCAAAATACAATTATGTTAGTATCAATTGTAATATACATTTCTTATTAAACATTACAAGAAAGGTTATTTCGGATTCGTTCTCTACTGTTAAGCATACTCAAGAATTTCGCATCACGTACTTATTTAAAGGAGAATTAATTATGAAAAAAACCAGAAAACTTTTATCGGTTATTTTATGCATTGTTATTATCATTTCGTCGTTCGGTGTTCTCAGCTTTGCGGAAGAAAACACCGCAGAGACAGAAACGATTGTTACAGATGTTACAGTCGATGACAACATATCTGACATTGAAGAAAACCCTGACGTTGAAAATCCAGAGGAAGTTGTTCCCGATGAACCTCAAGAAAAAAAGTCATACATCGAATGTGTTGCTACTTCTGCTGTCATAGGCGTGTATTTAATCTCGGGAGTTGTTGAACTTCCCCTTTCAGTTGCTACATTAAGTATTGCCTTTGTTCCTTTTGCACCGTTTCTTGCGTTAGCCTTACCAATTGCCGCTGTCGGCGGTGCAGGCGTATCCGTTGCCGGTGTATTTGCTATCCTGCTTTCGCCAATCATCGGACTTGTCGATTTTTTAAAACAGTAATCACACAGCACCATGCCAAGGAAATCCGAATAGCCTACATATGATAATGCCCGTCAACGATTAACTCGCTGACGGGTTTATCATATATTCTATTTATTGCAATGATATTTTGAAATTATCGTCCTTGTCCACTGTCAGCTTTTCCATTTTACTCTCTCCTCTGTTATTTTGTTTTCAAATCATCAGCCAAGGTTGAATAACCTCTGCTTGTACTGATTGATTAATTATATCTTTATTTTGCCTCAATGCAATTATTCGTGTTTCTGATTTTACGAAAAATCAGAAATTGATATCCTCATTAAAACCAGAGCTGTTACAAACCATAAGAATTTGCAACAGCCCCTTTTCGTTTAGCCTATCTGTCCATCAAGTGACAGTTTTTCTTTTTTCGGGAAAGTGGAATCATACTTTTCAAAGTCATCCGGGTTTTCCCAACCGACAAAATATCCTTTCGGTGTGGAATATTCACCACTGACACCGGTCAGATATCCCGACACCAGCTCCTTCAGCAAAAAGAATGAAGAATCCTCACCCTCAGGAAGTCCGTGATAGCGAATGCCGAATTTACTTGCAAAATCAAATCCGCTTTTTCCGTAAAACTGAATATTCCCCTCAAAGCAAACTGCTTTACATCCAAGCTTTTTCGCTTTTTCAAGGGAACAATCAAGCAGAATTTTGCCGTAGCCCTGCCTTTTCAGCTCAGGCGTGATACAAATCGGGCCCATCGTCATAATCGGAATATCCCTGCCATCATCCGCTTTTATGGCTGTTCTTACAAAGACATTCTGACCGATAATTTTCCCGTCCTTCTCCATCACAAAATCAAGCTCGGGTACAAAATCGCCGTCATCCCTCAAATGCTTTAAAACATAATGCTCCAGACAGCCTGGGCGATATACGTTCCAAAAGCTCTCACGTACGAGGTTTTCCACCTCTCTGTAATCCTTTGGTGTTTCTAAACGAATTAATATGTTATTTTTATTCATTGTTTTTCCTCCTGAATATTGTTAACTTCAACGCTTTTGGCGGGAGGCTGAATAATTGTATTGCAACCTCCCGGTTACGCAACAATCTCCAATGTGTTGTACTTAGTCAAAAAGCACTTCTCCTAATAAATAATATTTATAATCAAGCCATTGGCTTAACTATCGAATTAAGTGATGTTCTCAATTGTTTTTTATTATAGCATCTTCTTCCGAACAGTTCCATTATTTTGTAAATTTAACGAGCTATTCGTTTTGATTGCCCGGCTGTTCTGAAAGCTGTATAATTTTACGCAGGTTTTCTTCGAATTTTTCTGCCGGCACCAACGCAATTCCTTCCTCATCGGTCAGAATAATCAAACGCTTTCCTCCGCAAAGACCGAACAAATCCCGTGCGCCCTTCGGTATTACAATTTGTCCACGGTCACCGATTGTGACAGAACCCCAAATATTTTTGCCTTTCGGAGCAGGCGGTATAACACCGATTGTATCTGTCGACTCAGTTTTGATGAGGCTATCAATCGTAACGCCGTAAACATCGGCTAATCTTCTGCATTTTTCAATATCGGGAATCGTTGCACCTGTTTCCCATTTTGCATATGCCTGACGTGATATTTCAATTTTTTCCGCAATCTGTTCCTGCGAAAAGCCGTTAATGTTACGCAACATAATTAAATTTTCTTTTAACATTTCATATCCTCCGTTACAGGTCTATCATCTCAAAATTATAGCACGATTTTCGGCAGGAGAAAAGTGTAAGTAATAAAAACGCTGATATTCCTGCCGCCAGCAAGCCTGTCTGAATTCCGATATAATCTGTTCCAAATGCATTTAAAAATTCAAGTAACGGAAAATGATGCAAAGCCTCCGCAACAAAAACGGTGATAAAAGTCAGAATAATATAAACTACAAACGGCTTTCCGAATTTATATGCGGTCTTAAAAAATCCGCCGACAAAAACAGCATTATATACTCCGAAAATAAAAAATGCCATTCCGAGCGCAAATAAATTAGCATTCATCAATGCGTTGCTTCTGTAAACACCTGCATCAGAGAACACCGTCATTCTGAGAATTACAGCGAGAGCCATAAGCAAAAGTGCGGACAACTCTATTATACATACAAAAATGTATTTCCCTTTCACAACGTCCTTCTTCGCAATCGGTAACAGTGCTGAGAATAAAATATCGTTGGTTTCTCTTGCATTCTGAAAGCTCTGAAAGATTCCGAGCGTTACGAAAAATGCTCCGCACAAAATCGGATAACCCGGCAGGAAAAACATAAATCCAAAGAGAATAAACAAAAATGACAAGAAAGAAGCACTCAGCTTTATTTCTTTAATTAAAATGTTACGCATTGATATCTCCCCTTTCCATTCGCAGAATCGTTTCTTCAAGACTTTCACCGTTTTTTTCGTACTTGTCAATGAAATCGGCTTTTGAAAGAGAATCAACTATTTTTCCGTTTGAAATATACACAATATTATCCGCACATTTTTCAAGGTCGGAAATAATATGCGTGGAGAAAAAGACGGCAACACCATTTTTCTTCAATTCAGTAAAAATGTCAAGCAGTTCATCTCTTGAAAACGGGTCAAGTCCGCTCGTCGGCTCGTCTAAAATCAGCACCTTTGCGTTATGGCTCAGTGCAACAAGCAAATTGCATTTTACCTTCATCCCCTCGGACAGCTCAATTGCCGACTTATTTACATCAAGACTGAATAATTTTATATATTTTTGACAAGCCTCATCGTCCCATGTATCATAGAAAAGCTTTTCTGTTTTAATAATTTCACTAAGCTTTTTCCTCGGATACCAGCAAATTGTACCGCCCGAGTAGCCGATATACTTTTTAATTTCAGCTTCGTTTTCAGTTAATATTTTACCGAAATACTGAATTTCTCCTTTGTCCGGGTGAACTAAATTCAGCATGGATTTTATTGTGGTCGTTTTGCCTGCACCGTTTCTGCCGATAAATCCCGTGATTTCGCCTTCGGGTATTGTGAAGGAAACATCTGATAACCTGAAGGTGGGATATGTTTTGCATAAATTATTTATTTTAACAATATTCATATTTACCTCCGATTATGATTTATGTGATTATTGTAACACAAGGTTGCGTAGTGTTCAATCAACTACAAACAACAAATTTTACCTAATTTTGTTATCTTAAGTTGCATAATCCGGTAGAAAACAAAAAATAAAATAAAAAAGTAGGATTGCATTTGCAACCCTACTGAATTTTTCATTTGTTTACCATATAATTGTAACGTCAAGTCCGTTGATTTCGTAATCAACAGCACCCGACTTAGCATCAAGTGCACCCTTGAATGCCTTAAGCATTTCAGCATCCTTCATTGTGATTGTTGAAACAAGTGTCATTGTGCTCGGAAGATAAGCTGTTGTGCTTACGCTGAAGCCTGTTACCCACCAGTGAAGCTGTCTTTCTCTTGTGAGAAGAAGGTCATCACCATGGTACACCTTCAGATCCATATACATCATATCATCGTCTGATGCACAGTTATAATATGTACCCTTGCTGCCCTTTTCACGAGTGTAGATACCTACCTCACCGCCGTTTGCAATGAAATAACGGCCCTTCCAGGTCTGAATCATCCACTCACGATTATCATATTCAAACTTAAATCTCTCAGTATGATACTGCATAAGTGCCGGTGTAATGTAGCAGAATACATCATAAAGAACTGTGAAACCGAATTTTCTCTGCCATACGTTAATGCCTGTGTATGTTGTACCCTTGTCAAGATCCATGTAGAAACCGAAAATTGCAGGTGTTCCGTCTTCGCCTACAAACTGCTTTGTTCTTGCATTGTAGTAAACAGGAGTTTCGATTTTATCAACCTTACCGTTTTTATAATAAACATTTGCTACAAGGAGATACAAATCCTTGTCTGTTTCATCCTGTACTGCAACAATATCACATTTTTCAATAACACCGATTGATGTTGACATAAGTCTGATAAGAATAGCTAAAATAAGGTTGTCCTTCTTATTGCTTTCAGCGGCATCATTGAGTAAATCCTGAAGCTCAGAAACATCAAGTGAGCAATCAGCAATGAACTGACCAACTCTGTTAGAATGAGGAATAACTGTGAAAACTTCTGTGAAATCAACACCGCTTGCCTCCAAAACAATATTTGCGATTTCTTTGGTTGTTTCATCAAGAGTGATATCAACCAAAGATACATCAACAACTTCTTGTCCGCAAACCTCATTAATCATAACACCAAGAGTGTTGATGCTTTTAAGAATGTTTGCAACGCTTGGCATTGTATAGCTTCCGTCAAGATACTTTGCAAGTGTCTGACTGTTCGGAAATCTTTCAGCCTGTACAGGAACTGCAACAATTGAAAGTATCGTAACAATCGATAAGATAATTGCAATTATTCTCTTTTTCATTATTTATACTCCCTTTCGAAATAAATATAAGAGAAATTATATCAAAAAAAGAAAAAATGTCAATATTTTCAGCTTAATTTCATTATTGAAAACAAAGATTTACTGTGTTATAATTACAATAATAATAAAAAATGCACAAAATTTGCACAAAAATCAACCGTATAAGGAGAAAAATTATGTTCCATTTTTTCGTTTCTCAGGATAATATTTCATCCGATACTGTCACAATTACGGGCAGCGATGTCAATCATATCAAAAATGTACTGAGAATGAAAACAGGCGAGAAATTCATCGCAAATGACGGCAACGGGGCCAGCTACTGCTGTAAAATTTCCGAAATCACAGACGAAATGATTACAGCCGAAATTGATGAAGGACAGCTTCAAAGCAATGAGCTTCCCGTTAAGCTCGTACTTTTTCAGGGATTGCCGAAAGCGGATAAAATGGAGCTTATTATACAAAAGGCTGTTGAACTAGGAGTGAATGAAATCGTTCCCGTTGAAATGAATCGTTGCGTTGTTAAGCTAGATGAAAAGAAAAAGAAATCAAAAATTGCACGTTGGCAATCAATTTCCGAAAGTGCCGCAAAGCAATCGGGCAGAACGATTATTCCGACGGTCTGCGATGTTATGAAATACGGTGACGCTCTAAAAAAAGCGAGTGAATACGATATCGTGCTTGTGCCTTATGAATGTGCCGACGGAGTAAAAGCCCTACAGGAAAAGCTCGACACGGTAGAAAGCGGTATGACAATCGGCATTTTCATCGGTCCCGAAGGTGGTTTTGAAGAATACGAAATTGAAAAAGCCGAAAAAAATGGCGGTCAGATTGTGTCGCTTGGCAAAAGAATACTTCGCACGGAAACAGCAAGCATTGCCGCACTTTCAATTTGTATGTACTCTATCGAAGCAAAGGAATTAATATAATGTTACCTTCAGGATTTACAGAAAGAATGAAATCGCTTTTAGGCAACGGGTATGACAGCTTTATCGCTTCATATAATGAAAAGCCTGTGCGCTCATTCAGAATCAATACAACAAAAATATCTGCTGATAATTTCGAAAAAATCAATCCTTTCGGCGGTGAAAAAATCAGATATTCGGATAATTCATACTATTTTGACTTTGAAAAAATAGGCAATCATCCCTATCATCACGCAGGAATGATATACATTCAGGAGCCTGCCGCAATGTCAGCGGTTGCAAGCATTGATATTCAGAAAGACTGGAATGTCCTTGATATGTGTGCCGCTCCCGGCGGAAAATCAATTCAGGCGGCTGTACAGAATACCGACGGAGTAATTGTGTCAAACGAGATTATACCCTCACGATGTAAAATTCTGACAGGCAACATCGAGAGAATGGGTTTTCGTAATGCAGTAACCACCTGCACCGATGCAAAAAGACTTTCAGAGCTTTTCGGTTCTGTCTTTGACCTTGTGATTGTCGATGCTCCCTGCTCGGGCGAAGGTATGTTCAGAAAAGATGAAACAGCTGTCAACGAATGGAGCACGGCAAATGTTGAAAACTGTGCAATCCGTCAGAAGGAAATTCTTTCATATATTAAATCCGTTGTTAAGGTCGGTGGGTATCTTCTCTATTCAACCTGCACATTTTCTCTTGACGAGAATGAAAAGATGGTTGATTGGTTTCTGACGGAAAACGAGGATTTTGAGCTTGTTCCAGTAAACGAAAAAGTAAAAGATGCAACAGCTGACGGAATCAGCTTTGACGGATGTAAAACAGATAATATAAAACTTTGCAGAAGATTTTATCCGCACATTTCACAGGGCGAAGGTCAGTTTGTCGCTCTGCTACATAAAAAGAGCGGATATGATGAGTGTAAGAAATGCAGTAATTCATTAACCGAATTATCAAATGCAGAGAAAAAATTTGTTTATGAATTTCTTGACGATACTCTTACTGTATATGACAAGAATTATATAAAAAAATACAAGGACAATATAATATACTTCCCCTGCGATTTTGAAGTGCCGAAGGGTATTGCTTTTTCGTGCGGTGTGACAATCGGAACGATTCAGAAAAATTATATCAAGCCACATCATCAGTTTTTCTCCGCAATGGGCAATGATTTCAAGCGAAAAATCAACCTGTCTGTCGAAGAAGCAGACAAGTATCTTTTCGGAAATACTGTTGATTGCACCTGTGAAAACGGCTGGGCTGTTGTCTGTGTTGACGGTGTTGCTCTCGGCGGAGCAAAAGCCGTTAACGGCACAGCGAAAAATCACTATCCGAAAGGATTACGAAAGGTATAATTAATTTGTATATTTTCTTGACAATTTAATTCATTAATTATATAATTATCGGGTATTGAAAGTTTTTTCATATTTTAAACGGAGGTGCTTTACTTTGGTAAGAGCAATAGTAGGAGCCAACTGGGGCGACGAAGGAAAAGGTAAAATCACAGATATGTTTGCATCAAAGGCTGACATCGTTATTCGATTCCAGGGCGGTGCAAATGCAGGTCACACAATTATCAATGATTACGGTAAATTTGCATTACATCTTCTTCCATCAGGTGTTTGCCATCCCGAAATCACTAATATAATCGGCAATGGTGTTGCACTCGACATTCCTAAGCTCATTAAGGAAATCAACGATGTTACATCAAAGGGTGTTCCACAGCCGAAAATTCTCGTTTCAGACAGAGCACAGATTATGATGCCGTACCACGTTCTTCTCGACACATACGAGGAGGCTCGTCTTGCTGATAAGCAGTTCGGTTCTACAAAGTCAGGTATTGCTCCGTTCTACTCAGACAAATTTGCTAAAATCGGCTTCCAGGTTTGCGACTTGTTCTACCCTGAAGAGCTCAAAGAGAAAATCGACAGTGTTTGCGAAGTTAAAAATCTTCTTCTTGAACACGTTTATCACAAACCATTGCTTGACCCGGATGAGCTTTTCAACACACTTATGGAGTACAGAGATATGATTGCTCCGTACGTTGCTGATACAACAACATTTATCCACAATGCACTTAAGGAAGGCAAGAATATCCTTCTCGAAGGTCAGCTCGGTTCACTTAAGGACCCTGATTTCGGTATTTATCCGATGGTTACTTCTTCTTCAACTCTTGCAGGCTACGGTGCTGTCGGTGCAGGCATTCCTGCTCACGAAATCAAGGATATCATCACAGTTACAAAGGCTTACTCTTCGGCTGTCGGTGCAGGTGAATTTGTAAGTGAAATCTTCGGCGAGGATGCTGACAAGATGCGTAATCACGGCGGTGACGCAGGTGAATACGGTGCTACGACAGGTCGTCCGCGTCGTATGGGTTGGTTCGACTGTGTTGCAACACGTTACGGTGTTATGGTTCAGGGTGCTACACAGGTTGTTCTTACAGCTCTTGATTGTCTTGATTATCTTGACGAAATCAAGGTTTGTGTTGGTTATGAAATCGACGGCAAGGTTACTAAGGACTTCCCGAACACTCACCTTCTCAAGAAGGCAAAGCCTGTTCTTGTTACTCTTCCTGGATTCAAGTGCGACATCCGTGGAATTAAGGAATTCGACAAGCTTCCGAAGGAAGCACAGGATTATGTTCTCTTTATCGAAAAGGAAATCGGTGCTCCGATTACTATGGTTTCAAACGGTCCGAAGAGAGAAGAAATCATATACAGATAATTTCATATTAAACAGAAATCAAGCACGGAATTTTTCCGTGCTTTTTGCGTTATTTTTCCCTGCAAAACAATGGTTTTTCACAAAAATCCGTAAATTGAAAAGAGAACGCATTAGGTAATGATACAAACTTCAGTATGAGATTCCTTTCAGCCGTGGCGGATTTGACGAAGTCAAAGACGGAGGGATTTTTTGCATTGTTTTCCTTTGATCCCTCAGTCACTTCGTGACAGCTCCCTTTTTCCATAAATGGAAAACAGGAGCCGAAAAAGCGTGTCATACTGAGCGAAGCGAAGTATATCGACCACATAAATGTAATATATACAGACATTAGGCGACAGGTTGTCGCCCCTACTTTATTAACTCCCTCAAAAACAGGAGCCGTGAATGGACGATGTGGGCATCGTCCATTACGGAAAACTTCAAGGAAGTTGTAGGGCAAGGGTTTACTCTTGCCGAATTTGCGAAGCAAATTGAATAAAGGATTTTCTTGCGAAAATCGGCAGGAGCAGAGCCGCCTGCCCTACTTATTCACCAATCACTATTACTTATTACTTTAATTACCACCTCAGTCACTTGGTGACAGCTCCCCCACGGGGAGCCAATCATGTCATACTGAGCAAAGCGAAGTATCTCAACAATTAAATTTTCTATCCAACTTTTCGTGAAGAACCAAAAATAAGTAATTTTGAACAAAATGTTAATTTTTAAAAAAGATATTGACTATTAGTCATTTTTGCGTATAATATATTACAAGCAAACTGACTAATGGTCATTTTATGTTTGAAGGTGTCGAAAAATGAGTAAAATTACGGAAAATCAACAGAATAAACGAACCAATATTCTCGATGCGGCATATGAGCTTTTCACAAGCAAGAGCTTCAACAACACTTCTATCGACGATGTTGTAAAAAAAGCCGGCATTGCCAAAGGAACATTCTATCTTTATTTCAAGGATAAGCACGACCTTATGGAACGACTTATCATAAGAAAGAGTGCAACAATTTTCGACGATGCGATACATAAGCTCAACGAAAGCAAAGAAAAGCAGATAATGGACTTTTCTCAACAAATTATTTTCATCGCAGGTTGTATAATTGACTTTATGCAGGACAATAAAGAAATTATAGCTCTCGTTCAGAAAAAGCTGTCCTCCTGCTTCAGCCTTTTTTCACAGAGTAATGACTATGAAAATCTGAGGAATGAAATAAACTCTCTTCTTGATGAAAACACAAAAAACGGATTTTCGCTCGAGGAAACAAAGAAACGAGCTTATCTTGTTATGGAGCTGATAAGCTCAGTTTGCTGTGACTCGATTATTTACGAGTCCCCTTTTAAGCTCGATGAAATCAAGCCGTTTCTTTTCACGAGCATAGAAAGAATCATGTCATAGGAGGCTAACTATGAAAAAAATATCAAAATTCATAGCCTATCATCCAAAGCTGATAGTCATTATCGCTGTTTTGTTGCTGATACCGAGTGCCATCGGATATTTCAGCACCTTTGTAAACTACGATATTTTATCATATTTACCCACAGAGCTTGACTCAGTACAGGGTGAAATCGTACTCGACAAGACCTTTAACAGTGCAGCAATGTCATTCGTAATTGTTGAGGATACCGAGCCTAAGGATGTTCTGGCTCTCAAGGAAAAAATCGCAACTGTTGAAAATGTTACAAATGTAATATGGGTCAGCGATATTGCAGATATAAGTATACCTGTTGAAGCACTACCCGACGTAATAAAAAATATCTTCTACAGTGAAGATGAAAAAAGCACGTTAATTCTTGTTCAATACAAATACGAAGCTATGTCCGACGAAACGATGGAGGCAATCAGCGAAATCAAGGATATTATGAACGAGCATTGCTTCATCAGCGGAATGAGCGTTATCATGAAAGATATCCGTGATTTGACAGAAAGTCAGACACCGATTTATGTTACAATCGCCGTTGTACTTGCATTGATTGTTATGGGCTTTTGTATGGAATCATGGGTTCAGCCGCTTGTATTACTGCTCGCACTGAGCTTTGCGATAGTTTACAACATGGGCACAAACGTATTTTTCGGTCAGATATCGTACATCACACAATGTATTGCCGCAATTCTTCAGCTCGGTGTTACAATGGACTATTCTGTTTTCCTCATTGACAGATTTGAAGAAGAAAAACATCGTTGTGCGGACAAACGTGATGCAATGGCAAGTGCAATTCAGGGTGCTTTCGTCTCTCTTTCGGGAAGCTCGCTGACAACAATTTTCGGTTTCCTTGCACTTTGTTTTATGTCACTTTCACTCGGCAAGGACATCGGTCTTGTTATGGCAAAGGGTGTTTTGCTCGGTGTTGTTACCGTTGCAATTGTACTCCCTGCTCTCGTTCTTCAGCTCGATGGCGTTATTCACAAATACAGGCATCGCAGCTTTATTCCGAAATTTGACAAGCTCAACAGTTTCACAATCAAGCGCAGAAAAATCATCACTGCATTGTTCATCCTTCTCTTCATACCCGCATATCTTATGCAAAGCAACATCAGCACGTACTACTCAATGGACAAAATGCTCCCTGCCGAGCTTTCGAGTATCTCGTCACTTACTCAGTTAAAAGAGAATTTCAATATGGCAACCTCTCATTTTGTTATTGTTGATGACAGCATTGAAGCTTCACAGCTTGTAAAAATGGAGGATGAAATCGAAGACCTTGACGGCATTACGACAATGGTTGCTTATAACAGCTTTGTCGGCTCGGGAATTCCCGATTCGATGATACCCGACTCACTCAAAGCGCTTGCAAAGGCAGGCGGAAAGCAGATGCTTCTGGTCAATTCATCATATACATCCGCAACAGATGAATGTAACGCACAGCTCGATAAGCTGAATTCGATTGTGAAAAAATATGACCCGAGCGGACTTGTTACAGGTGAAGGTGCTCTTTACAAGGACCTTATAAAAATCACCGACCACGATTTCAAGCTGACAAGTATTCTTTCAATAGCATCTATCTTCATTTTGATTGCAATTATTTTCAAGTCGGTTTCAATACCCGTTGTGCTTGTCCTTTCAATTGAGCTTGCAATTTTCATCAACGAAGCACTTTGCTACCTCACAGGCACTACAATTTCATTCATTGCCCCGACAATTATCAGCTGCGTTCAGCTCGGTGCAACGGTTGACTATGCAATTTTGCTGACAACGAGATATCGTGAAGAAATCCGACTCGGCAAGAGCCGAAAAGACGCTATTCTCTCCGCCGCAAATGCTTCTGACCGCTCAATATTCCAGAGTGCAATGGTATTCTTCGCCGCAACCTTCGGCGTTTATCTCACCTGCGACATAAATATCGTTAAAGAAATATGCTCTCTTCTTGCAAGAGGCTCGCTTATCAGCGCAGGAGTTATAGTATTTATGCTTACGCCTGTTCTCTACACAATTACGGGAATTATTGAGAAAACAACCTACGACTTCAAAGGTCTTAAATTAAAGAACAAAAACATCACGCCCGTTAAGGAGGATGCAAAATGAAAATCAAAAAAATAATGAGTATTTTGCTTGCGACATCAATGGTTATTTCGCTGACAGCCTGTGGCAAAACAGAAAATCAGACAACAGATACTTCAATCGACACAAGCACAACGCATACGGTCAAAGAAGTTAACTACGATAAGCCGAGCGACAAGTATAAGAAAAACGAAACGGTTTACGTTAATCTCTCTGCAGACGGAAAGGTTCAAAGTGAGATTGTTACAGACTGGCTTCACACTGACACAGCCGAAACCTATATCGACGATATCAGCGATCTAAAAGATATTGAAAATGTTAAGAGCAACACCGAGCCGCAAAAAGGCAAGGACAACTCACTTCGATGGAATATGCCGACTACGGATTTATACTATCGTGGAAGCACAGACAAGGAGCTTCCGATAAATTTCGATATTACCTACTACCTTGACGGTAAGGAAACCACCGCAAAAAAGATTGCAGGAAAATCCGGTCAGGTGAAAATGGTAGTCACCATCAACAACACCTCAACAAAAACGGTTAAGATTGACGGAAAAGACACCGTGATTT
This sequence comes from Ruminococcaceae bacterium UBA1767, assembly GCA_002315505.1. Classification (GTDB taxonomy): domain Bacteria; phylum Bacillota; class Clostridia; order Oscillospirales; family Acutalibacteraceae; genus CAG-488. The sequence continues at coordinate 47,738 of DCGX01000034.1, read as the reverse complement.
ATACACCATTCATCGTTGCAGGCGGTATGATTTTGCAGGAAAACGAATTTTCAAATATCAATGTTGAAAACGGAAAGACCATCGGCGACGGTACAAAAGAAATTGCTCTTATGGTCGGTGCTCCGGGACTTAAGGAAAGTCTTAATCTCAGCGATGCGCTGTTAAAAGAACTTGGTGATTTTGATTTTTCAAACACCTTTACAATCACGGCAAACACGGACAATTTTGAAATTTCAAATATGATTTTCGCTGTGCTTCCTCTTTCGGCAATCGGTACGGAATTAAAGGATACCCTGCCGGGTACAGTTGAAGATGTTCAGGCCTCTCTGAGTAAAGTACAGACAATTATTGATAAATTCAACAGCATGAATCTCAATGAATTACTGAGCACTCTTTTTAACAACGCAGACAATTTGTCTGACCTTGTAAGCTCACTCGATGAGGTTACAGAGCTATATAATAACAACAAGGCACTGATTGACGTTATCGAAAAATACATGACCGAAGAAAATCTTACGGCAATAAAAACTCTCATCGATGACAGTGAAGAACTCGATATGGACGAGGTAACAAAGCTCCTGTCAAATCCGATTCTGCAAAGATTTTTCAAACAGCTGCCTACAATCTCCGCTGATATTCAGAATGTTATGCCGATACTGAACGGACTTCAGACAGATATGGAAAATCCCGAGGTGCAGAAGGCTATTGAAAATCTACCCAAGACGCTTGAAACTCTCAAGGAGCTTAAGAGTAAGCTCGACAGCAATCAGGAATTGTTCAATGCACTCAGCACAACCTTCAACGATGATACAATCAATCAGTTAAAGAGTCTTATGACATCTCTCGATGAAATTATTTCAAAAGAAACGATTGAAAAATACACTACTCTCATCGGTGATACTGATTTACTTATTGCAAGAGCAAAGGAATGGGTGAAGCTCGGAAACGAATATAATAAATTCACTACGGCCACAGATAAAGCCGAAACAAGTGTTGTTTTCATCTATGAAACCGCTTCAATAACCGCACCGAAAACCACAACCGAGGTCACTACAGCGGTCACAACAGAAAGCAATCCCATAAAGAAATGGTTTGATAAGACCTTCAAGAAATAAGAAAATGCAGGCAATCAAATGCCTGCATTCTTTTTATCATTTTTTAGCCTTACCGAAGGTAAATCCCACTCAAATACCGTTGCACAAATCCGGATAACAAATACAATAATCACAGTTATTACCGTCGCAACCCTGTAGTGTACTCCGTGTGTAAAAAGCAAATGATATGTTGTCGCACCGATTATTGATGCAAGAGCATAAACTCTCTTTTTAAGCACAAACGGGATTTCCGTGAGCATCACATCACGGAGAATACCTCCGCCGATACCCGTCAGCGTTGCAAGTGTAACAACAAGAATTCCGTTAGTAGTAAATCCCGATTCGTAAGCAATCTTAGCTCCAGTAACCGTAAAGATTCCGAGTCCGATTGCATCAAAAACATTGTTAACAGTATCAATCATCGTCGAACGCTTCTGATACTCATCCTTGAAAATATATGCAACGATAAATACAATCGTCGCCGTAATCACAGCCCCGAGCACGTAAACATAGCTCGAAAAAAACTTAGGCGGTGATATGCCAATGAGAACATCACGGATAATTCCACCGCCAAGCGCCGTAATAACACTGCACAGAATTACTCCGAAAACATCAACCCGCTTATTGATTGCAACCATCGCACCCGAAACGGCAAATGCAACGATTCCTATCATCTCGAAGACATAGTAAATCCATATATAAAAATTCAAGTGTCATCATCCCACTATTTTTTTAAGAATCTCAAGTGCATCTGAAGAATTGATTTTTCCGTCACAATTAATATCTGAGCTTATCTTCTGAGCTTCAGTAAGCGAACCCGTACCTACTGAATTCCGAAGAATATAAAGTGCATCCGTAGAATTAATCACACCGTCTGCACACACATCACCAAGCACGGAAACAGTATATGTTCCGAGCGTTGCAGATGAAGTTTTACCGATTACCTTCGTACCCGTTGTAACCTTGCCGTTAACTGCACCCTCATAAGAAACGGTAACATTTGATGTTTTGGTAACAAATGTGCTTGTGAAATTCTGTGTCGTCATTCCGACAGTTTTAAGAATAATTTTGTCTCCCGACAAGGTAAGATTTGTACCTGTTTTAATCGAAAACTTCGGTACAACTGTCGTGGTGGTTGTACTTGTTATGGCGGTCGGTGTTTTTTTGAAGCCGTTATATCCGTTATTCTCGATATACGAAGCATAATCATAATAGCATTCGTTGATGTCAATCGGGTCATATGTACCGCCGACATCTCCGCTGTCTGTATACTGCCACATTCCGTAAGAACCTGTGTAATAGCATTTTGATGAATACTGAGCAACCCACTTCGTTATATCGGTAAGCTCGTCCTCATAAACCTCATCAGTAAGGAACGACTTACTGCAATAAAATCCCGGATAGTAGCCGTTTTCGGTCAGCTTATCGCAGAACGCACGCACAACTTTAGTCATAGTTGCATCGCTGAGCGACATCTGCTCTTCGGTTTCCGCGTCAAAATAAATAGGCATATTCATTTTACAATTATACTTTTTGAGAATATTTATTACAAACTGAGCTTCCTCTTCCGCCTCCTGAGTAGTTACGGCAAGGCTGTAATAATAGCATCCGACAGGAATACCCATCGAAACGAGCTTATTGTAATTCGTTTCAAATGCGCTGTCCTCAGCACATGCACCCGTTCTTGTGCCTGTATAACCGACTCTGAGAATAAATGCGTCAACACCCTCAGTAAAGTTCTTCCAGCTATTAATCGTGGTCCATGAAGAGACATCGTAAACTGTCCAGTTTACACTTTTCAACCCATCCTCGGCACAATTTCCGCTACCGACAGTAAATGTTCTTGATAAGACGGTATAGTTCTTTGTAATTTCCGTACTTGCAACAACCTTGTATGTATAGCTTCCGCTCTCGAGCTTCGAGAATGTCAGATAAGTATCAAGATTGTGAAGATTATATGAGGTAGAGTTCGGATAAACTGTTTTTGAAAATACTGCAGTTCCGTCCGTTTTGTATACACCTGCGGTAACTGAGGTAATCACATCGTCACAGTAAAGATTTCCGTAAACAGAAAAAGTCTTGCCCACTCCGAGATATGTCGGATAGGTTTCGTTTTCAAGTGTGAATTTTGAAGAAGTTGAAGAAACGGTGAATTGCTTTGCCAGAAGCACCGTTTTACTCTCCTTGCTGTTTGAAGCTATAATTTTATAAGTATATGTACCCCTTGAGAGCTTTGAAAATGTCATATAATCATCAATCGAGTGTATGTTGAAGCTCTTCGACTGTGGATTTTCGTTATAAGAAAACGCAGTAGTTCCGTCGCTCTTTATCGCACCTATCCACACATAGGTAAGTGTATAATCCGACGAAATTGTTCCGTAAACCGAAAATGTGTTTCCCGCCACATGCGACGAAGGATAATTTGCGTCCGACAGATAAATAGTCGAAGCGGCTGAAGACGGCATTACAAGGCAAGCCATCAACAAAACAAATATTAAAACCGAAGCAATTATTTTTTTATACATAATACTTCTCCATCATCTTTTTTATATTTCTATTCTACATTATTTTTATATCATATGTCAACCTTTTCCGCACTTGAAAATAATGTATTTTGTTGGTATAATTATCCAAGGTGATGTGTATGTCAATTTTTGAAAGAAGCGAACTGCTTATCGGAAAAGAAAACATCGAAAAACTGAAAAAATCCAATGTTGCTGTATTCGGCATCGGCGGTGTCGGATCATACACGGTTGAAGCACTTGTGCGTGGTGGAGTCGGCAATATTACGGCCTTTGACTCGGATTGTGTTTCGGAGTCAAATATAAATCGTCAGCTTATTGCAGCAAATGACACAATCGGCATGGACAAGGTTGAGGTTGCAAAGAAACGTGCACTCTCGATAAATCCCGACATCAGTTTCAACGCCGAAAAGCTGTTTGTCTGCAAAGAAAACATAGCATCAATTGATTTTTCGCAGTTTGACTACGTGGTGGATGCAATCGACACGGTTTCATCAAAGCTGTTGCTGATTGAAAAATCAAAAGAAAATAACGTTCCGATAATCAGCTGTATGGGTACAGGAAACAAGCTCGACCCGACTCAGTTTGAAATTGCAGATATATCAAAAACAAGTGTTTGTCCGCTGGCAAGAGTAATGCGATATGAATTAAAAAAACGGGGAATAAAAAAAGTAAAGGTATTATACTCAAAGGAAGAGCCGATTAAAACAGGCATAACGGAAAACGGCAAATCCGTTCCCGGAAGCATTTCATTTGTGCCGTCGGTCGCAGGACTCATTATTGCAGGAGAAGTAATCAAGGACATAATAAAGCTGTAATAAAAGCAGGACTATCGTTATGGAAGCTCCGTATAGTCCTGCTGTTTTTATTATCTTTTATGTTGATTATATTCGCCTTTTATGATATCTTATATCTATCAACTGAACAGGAGAATTTCTATGTTAAAATTATCACTTATTTCAAAGATATTCTGTGCGTGGGTAATAAGCATATTTACCGCTATCGGCGGAATATTCGGTATGGCTGTTCCCACAGACAACACCGCAATAATGGCTCACAGAGGCTATTCATTTATGTATCCCGAAAACACTGCTCTTGCATTTGTCGAAGCTGCAAAGCACGGTGCAGAGGGTGTTGAAACCGACCTGCGTGTCACAAAAGACGGTGTTTATGTGCTCAACCACAATTCCGAGGTTGTATTCAAAGACGGCAGTAAACTGACAGTTGCCGACAGTACATACGAAGAGCTTACCGCAAAGCCGTTGAAAAACCTTAAAACTCTTGACGAGGTTTATCTATGCTCTTATGACAGCTTCCTTGACATTATGAAGGAATATAATCTCGAATTCTACATTGAATTCAAGGTGCAGGCAACAGAGGAGCTTATCAGGGACGTTTTTACAATTGCACAGGAAAAATACGACATAACAAAATGCATTTATGAATCTCCGCACATTGAAGACCTTATAACCGCAAGAAAGCTTTTCCCGACAATGCCGATGATGTATGTAATCAAAGATGCTTCTGCAGATTACAGTCAATGCTTTGACTATAACATCTCAGCGGATGTGAAATACGAAATAATCACAGAAGAAATGGTTGAACAGTTCCATTCGAGAGGGCTTAAGGTCGGCTCATGGACCTGTGACGATCCGTTTACAATCGCATATTCCAAATCTCTCGGTGTGGACTATATCGAGTCAAATGTTTTCTGCGAATAACAGAATTAATATTTTGCAAAATCGAAAATAATTCAGAAAAAGAGGATTTATTATGTTTACAAAAATAGTTGCACTCTATACGGCATTCGTTATTTTTCTCGGTTCGTTTGCTCTCATAGCAGAGCCGAAAATTCCGACAGCCGCAACCGAAGCGGAGCTTCTTTCGTTGGAAGGTGTTATCCGAAAGCAGGAGCTGAGCGACGATATCTATGTGCTCAGTGTCAACGGCTATTCCTATGAAGAAATGATGACAGCATTTGCTCTTCAGGGAATCGTAGCCAAAACAAATCCCTGCATTTATTTTCTCACAAACGGTGTTGACAAAGAATATCTTGCAGAAATAGAGAAGTCGGGCAAAACACTTCACTACGAAAACTGGAATCTTGCGACTCTCATAGAAAAATTCAAATCCTATATCGGCGACTCAGGATATACTCTCTACCGTGAATCCGAATTCGGCGAAGGACTTGCAGTTGCTGTCAACTATGCAACTGCTTACGGATGGCTTCCCGTACAGAAAAGCATTGAGGAAATCGCAAAAAATAGCGGACTTACCGCCAAATTGGATATTTCCGCTGATGAGTACGATTATGACTTCCAGCAGGAGCACTGGGTAGCTCTCCGTGACCATTTCAGAAAAGGTCTTGTTATTCATCAAAAATATTCAAAACCGGGTCTTCGTGACCTCGCTATTCAGCAGAATGCATATTGTTTCTACACTGACAGCACTGATGCAGGCAACAGATATCTTAAAAAAATACTTACCTGGAGTGGTAAAAATACCGCAATTCTTGGTTGGGTTGAGATGGAAAAGCACTTCGTTGAGTATATTTCCAAGCTCGGCTGCTACATTACTCCGTCGGACATCTGCTGGAACAATTCCATTCTTTCAAATGTTGTAGTTGAAATCCCCGAGCCGAACAAATCAACTCCTGTCGCATACAATGACCCATCAAAACATTATGTCACACTTGTTTATTCCGATGGTGACAACTGTCAGTGGATTCAGAACGGCTTTAGTGAATACCGTCAGACCGTAAGCACATATCCCGACACAACCATGACATGGACCGTTTCACCGTTCCTTCAGGAATTTAGTCCGCTTGCACTTAAGGTAATTTATTCAAAAGCAAACGATAATCAGTATTTCGCCGCAGGTCCTTCGGGAATAGCCTATTGCAATCCAACCTGCTACGACAAAAATTCGATTGACCTTATGTCAACACGCACTGCTTCCGCAATGCTCAAAAGCAATCAGCGAATTCTTACAATTCTTGATGACTATACTACTCTCAAAGACAAGAAATTCACCTACAGACTCGGTTATTTTTCAAGGTTTGACAACATTGACGGCGGTATTCTTTTACTCGACCCGGATAAATATCAAGCAGGAACAGGCAAGGTATGGTTTTCAAACGACAAGCCGTTTGCAAGTGTACGTCTTTCATTGTGGGCAAATGACGGATATGACGGTGCAACAGATGAATGGATTCAGAGCCGTGCAGATATAATCAACAACTACCCTGTTGATATTAATTCCGTTAATGGTTACTCAGTTATCTGCGTACACGCATGGTCAATGAGGCCTGCTTCGGTACAGAAATTCATTGAAGCACTTGATGAGCACGTTGTTGTGCTCAATGCAGATGACTTCCTCAAAACTATGGAGGAAAACATTCCGCACGAAAATGCCACACCAAAAGATTTCATCAGCTGAAATAATTTAATATTCGTATAAAAAGAGAAGGTACTGAAAATGGATTTTTTCGTTAATAAAGACTTCAACTCATCAAAATATGATATTTATTCCGTATTTGACTCTCCTTTTCGTATTTACGGGCTTATGCATGACGGAGATTGTTTTTATCGTCTGCCGTTTGATGTTGCCGAAAACTGCAACAATGGTGTAGTACATCACAATCGTCAGACCGCAGGCGGTCGAATCCGATTTGTAACAGATGCAACAGAGCTTTGGTTCAGTGCAGAAATGCACAACATTGACCATATGACGCACTTTGCAATGAGCGGTTTCGCAGGCTTTGACATTTATGAAGGAATCGGCAACAAATCAATTTACTCTGCAACGATATTTCCCGACTTTGATTTAGGTCCTCATCTTGAAGGGAAAGCAAGCCTTTTCGGAAAAGGCAAGCGATTGATTACAATAAACTTCCCTACCTATTCGGGCGTTAAGAATGTACATATTGCCTTGCCGAAAGATGTAATTATTGAAAGCCCATGTGAATATACATACAGTAAACCGATTGTATTTTACGGCTCATCAATCACGCAGGGAGGGTGTAGCTCACGTCCGGGAAACGCATACGAAACAATTCTTTCGAGAAGACTTGACTTTGACTTTGTGAATTTGGGATTTTCAGGCTCAGCAAGAGCTGAGGATGCAATAATAGAATATCTTTCCGGGCTTGATATGAGTGTGTTCGTGCTTGATTATGACCACAACGCACCCGATGTTGAGCATCTGAAGAATACACATTCAAAGCTGTTTAGTGCAGTAAGAAAGTCTAAGCCTGATTTGCCGATTCTTATGCTGACAAGACCTAAGTATCATCTCACTGACGAGGAAATTCAAAGAAAAGCTATCGTCGAAAAAACATATCTCGATGCAATCGCCGTCGGTGACAAAAATGCTTACTTCATTGCAGGCAACGACCTCATTTCAGAGGACGCAATTGAAAGTGCAACCGTTGACAATACTCATCCGAATGATGCAGGTTTTCTGAGTATGGCAAATGCAATTGAACCTGTTTTGAAAAAAATATTGAACAAACTATAATTATGTGTTATTATTATAAGAAGTAAAGAAATTTTCAGGCAAGGAGGTTGCTCAATATATGACTATTGTTAAATATCTTATTGACTTTGCAGTGTTGTTGCTGTTATACATTTTTGTGTTTTACAAAAAATGGAAAAAAAGAGGAAAAGATATTTTCCTCGTAAGAACTGTATTGTATGCATACATTGCAATACTCATCTATTTTACATTAATGCCTATAATAGCCTCACTTCCTTTTGTTTTCAACCATCCGCCAACCACAATGAATCTTGTTCCGTTTGTTGATTTGATTGAAGGTCGAGGAGATTACATTCGTCAGATAGTATTGAATATTCTTTTAACTGTTCCGTTCGGATTTTTACTACCGATGACAAGAAGAAGAAGCTATACTTCAACTGAAGTTTTACTGTTCACGTTCCTGCTCAGCCTTGCAATTGAGTTCATTCAGCCGATACTGAGCGACACCAGAACGCCTGATATCACTGACGTTATTACAAACACCATCGGCGGAATTCTCGGATATGAGGTGTTTGTTTTAAGCAACAAGCAAACCTCCAACCTGATGAGAAAAATCCGACACAGTGGCGAAAAGCAACCCGAAAAAGAACAATCATAAATTAACACCACCGAAGAGCAATTCTTTGGTGGTGTAATTGTTTGTTTATTTAGTTGGCGAAGAAATCGAGCAATGTCGGTGCAAGCAATTCATCTGTATAATCAAAGCAGGAACTGTGTCCTCCGCCCTTTACCATCAATTCCTTACAGTTCGGAATCGACTTCGTGATTTTCTTCGAATGAGAACGAAGCATCATATCGCTCTGCCCGTAAATATTGATTACGGGAATATCAATTTTCTCAAGGTCTTTAAACTTCATCGTCGGCTGGTCAACCATCATTCCGATAATGTCGCCTTCAAGCGCGTCATCGGGATTCTTTGTAAAGAAATACTTGACACGCAGAAAAGCATATTCCAAAACAATACCAATCTGGCTCGACGGCTTTGTGCCGAACGGGTTAATATTTGCACCCATAATTGCGAGCTTTTCAACCTTTTCGGGATAAGCAAGTGTAAACACAAGTCCAAGGTTTCCGCCATCACTGAAGCCGAAAATATAAACACTTTCAATGCCCATCTGAATAAGCATTTCATTAACATCAGATGCCATCAAATCAAATGTGAGCTTTCCCTCACCACGACCGCTCTTTCCGCTTCCGCGAGGAGAAACCGTGATAACCTTATATTCCTGTGCAAAATACGGTAAAAGATTTCCGTCAAAATTATGCATATCATTTCCATTCGGCGGAAACATCAGCATAACCTGACTGTTTTCCGCACCGTAAATCGCATATTCCATATCTATCCCGTTCACGTGAGCAAACCCAACTTCATCAGCCTCCGGCTTTGCAGGACGTTCAGCCGCACAAGTCGGAATCATTGATGTAAACATCATTATAATACAAATTAAAAACGCTGTTATTCTTTTTACATATTTTGTCATGCTTTATCACCTGTTTTTATTTAAGTATATCAAACTGTTTTTAAAAATCCATATAAAAACAAAGGACAGCTCTTTTAAATCTGAGCTGTCCGAGATTATTATTTACTGATTCCTGCCAATGATAACAGCTCATCAAAATTATCAAACAAAACAAAGATAATATCCTTGATTGCCCACTTAATAACACTGATAATGTTCTGGAGCTTATGCTCACCTACAACTGTATGCTCTCTTGCATCCGCTGTAAAGCCCTCTGTCTTTGTAAATTTAAACTGACACAATGCTCCGTTATGGTCTGAAATGCTTTCGCCATTTGAATTTACTGTTGCCATGTATTCGAATGTTTCAGCATCAATTTTTATATCACTGCCGTCACGATAGTAGAACTTCTCAACACTGTCCCAAACGCCCCAGTAGTTACTTGGATATTTCTCATACCACTCAGAGAAGTTATCGTAATCACCATTGTTGCAAACCTCAACCCATGCGTCCTTGAATCCATACTGCTTTGTCATTTTATAAAGCATATCCTCATCTACACCGTCTTCTCCACTGCCCTTCAAATGAATTGAAGTGTTAAAGTCACCGGTGATAATAACAGGACGACCTGCTGATTGCTCATTAATAATATTTAAAAGCTGAATATACTGTGATGCTCTTGAAAGAGAGTTACCCACACCGCCGAAAGCATCCGCATGAAGGTCATAGAAATCAACAGTAACTCCGTTACCAAAATCAAGAACTGTGTAAAGAATTCCCTTCGGAGTAAGAGAGTCACCCTCTGCAATACCGCCATAGCTTGAATCCCATTCAATTCTCTTCTCATCGTAGATAACTGCATTCCTTGAATAAACATTAAGTCCGTCACCGCCGGGGACACCACCTGATGTTTTTGTTGAATACTTGTAATTTGTCATCTCATTGAAAAGATAATCATGGTAATTGAAGTCCTCCTGAACTGCAATTACATCAATGTCAGATGCGTTAAAGATTGCACCAAGCTCCTGCTCGTTCTTCTTAACATCCTTTGTTCCTTTGCCAAGCAATGCATTGAAATCCGGCAAACCTGCAACATTGCAGTTGAGGAACTTTGCCGTAATTATGTCGTCTTCCTCAGCGTATCCGATTACTGAAAAAGCTGAAACGAGCATAACAATTGATAAGAGAATACATACTAATTTTTTCATACTTCTCCGCCTTTCTGTATTTTCAACCATTATATCACATCAGAATATGATTTTCAACAACTAACTGCATAAGAATTAGTAATGTTTTTTTGGTTAATATAAACGAATTATGTGTTGATTATTTTCTTCATTGTGATATAATTTTAGCATTGTACAATGAAAGAAGTTGAAAACGTGAAAAACAACAAGTTTGAAATTGATATGTGCTCCGGCGCTATTATGCCGAAGCTCGTTTCTTTCTTTGTGCCGCTGATGCTTTCGGGTATATTACAGCTTATGTTCAACGCAGTTGACCTTATTGTTGTCGGCAGATTTGCAGGTAGCAGCTGCCTTGCCGCCGTCGGAGCAACCTCAGCACTTCTCAATGTTTTCATCATGTTTTTTATCGGACTTTCATTAGGCTCAAACGTCTGCGCAGCAAGATTTTATGCCGCAGGAAAATACGATAAAATGAGCAGAGTTGTTCACACTTCGATTTTAACGGCTGTAATTTCCGGTGCAGTTATACTTATTCTCGGTCAGATTCTTGCCCGACCTGCTCTCGAGCTTATGGACACTCCGAAGGAAATAATCGGTATGTCAATTCAATATATGCGTATTTATTTTATCGGCACGCCTTTTTTTCTGCTTTATAATTTCGGTGCGGCGATTCTCAGAGCGGTTGGTGACACAAAACGGCCGATGATTTTCCTTATTATTTCCGGTATAATAAACGCCGGACTAAACGTATTTCTCGTTGTTGTTTTTCATTTTGATGTTGCAGGCGTTGCGATTGCCACGGTGTTTTCCCAGTTTATTTCCTGCGTGCTTGTAATTCTCGTTTTGCTAAAAAGTCCGGAAGCATACAGGCTTGTTCTTTCAAGGCTGAAAATTGATACAGATATACTCGTTGACATCATAAGAATCGGACTCCCTGCAGGACTTCAGAGCACGGTTATCAATGTATCAAATGCAATGCTTCAGTCGTCGGTCAATTCCTTCGGCCAATATGCAATGGCAGGCTATACAGCCGCAAACAATCTTTTCGGTTTCCTTTACACCTCAGCCAACTCAATCACGCAGGCTTGTATGAGCTTCACAAGTCAGAATCTCGGTGCAGGCAAAATCGACCGAATGAAAAAGGTTTTGCTGAATTGCCTGCTTCTTGAATTAATCGTTTGCCTTTCGCTCGGCTCTGCGGCGTATTTCTTCGGAGATAAATTTCTCGGCATCTATACCTCGTCTGAGGTTGTTATCGGTTATGGTGTAAAAATCCTCAGCCTTACAACCCTCTCCTATTTCCTTTGCGGATTTATGGATTGTATTCCGGGAGCGCTCCGTGGAATGGGATTCTCAGCTGTCCCGATGGTACTCTCAATTATCGGTACCGTCGGAATGCGAATAATATGGATTTACGGCTTATTCCCTAATCACAGAGATATTCAATTCCTGTTCATCTCCTATCCTGCTTCATGGATTGCAACAATTACTATGCAATCAATATGCTACGTTCTGATATTAAGAAAAAATTTCAGACAAAAACAAATACCGATTGATAATACTTAATAGATTATTTAAGACCATACCACTTGTTTGCGGTATGGTCTTCGTTTTGATATTAATATACTATTGAGTTAAAAAATGTCATAAAACAGGTTAAAACAATTAAGAATCCGAAGTTAAAAGCGGAAAATACTCCGATATAGTACAAGGTTTTACCCGGATTGTGCTTCACATATTCTCTGAATGTGATTAAGCTCGCAAGAGATGCGATAAGTGTTCCGACTCCTCCGACATTAACACCGACGAGCAAATCACGATAATTCGTTGTGAACTGTGAGAGCAATATTGCCGACGGAACATTACTGATAAACTGGCAGGAGAGAATCGAAAACAGCATAGTACTCTTACTAAGTAAAAATGACATAAAATGTCTTACAACTTCGATTCTTGCCATATTTCCTGCAAAAATAAAGAAAAATACAAACGTAAGAAGCAATGGATAATCAACCATTTTCAACGCTTTTCTATCGAGGAATAGCAATGAAACCGGAATTACTATCAAGCCTATCCAATACGGAATAACACGAAATACAATAACAATTGACAATGCAAAAAGTATGAGATAAATTATTGTTCTCGTTTTATTGAATACTATTTTTTCTTCTTTTAACTGCAATGGTTCGGACTTTACACAAAGACAACAAACCGTAATCAGAATCACCGAAACAATAAACGGCGGTGCCATTATCTTTAAGAATTCCCCATTCTGAATATTGAATTTAGTATACAAATATAAATTCTGCGGATTACCGAAAGGAGTAAGCATTCCTCCAAGATTAGCCGCAATATTCTGCATAATAAAGGTAAATGCCATATACTTTTCTTTTCCCGTTGTCGAAAGGATAAAAAACCCTAATGGTAAAAACGTCAAAAGAGCCATATCGTTCGCAATCAGCATCGAGCCTATAAAGGTTATGTAGACAAGCACCAGAATACTTATTCGTGTAGTTCTGAAGCTCTGCACAATCTGTCTTGCAATTATGTAAAAGAAGTTTATGTTCTTTAATGCGCACACTACCGAAAGCACGCAAAACAAACAAGTTAATGTTTTAAAATCAAAGTATCCGATGTATTCACTGCTAATCGGAATAATGAAGCTCGTAATGATAGCGGCAAAAAGTGCCACAACCATTACTGTATTTTTCTTAATAAAACCAACTACTGATTGAAGTAATCCGTTTTTTCCTTCGGTTTTCTCAACCATTAATAAGATTCCCCTTCGGTTATACTTTCTGTTTTAATTCTGTTACGTAAACAATACTTTTCAATTACTGAACCCGGCTCACAATAAACCGTAATTTTGCTTTCACATCCGTCAAATATACCCCATCCAAGCTCCGTTACTGAACTGGGAATAATTACCTTTTCCATACTTGTGCAACCACGGAACGCACAATCATCAATCTTTGTAACGCTGTCAGGAATTTCAACTTCATCAAGCAATGAGCAATAACTGAATGCACCCTCATCGATTTCACGAACACTGTCAGGGATCGAAATTCTGTTCAGCTTTTTGCATCCACAGAATGCCCAGTCCTTAATTTCAGTAACACTGTCCGGAATATCGTACTGAACCTCACGGCTACTTGCAGGATAAGCTATAAGAATTGACTTGCTCTTGTTGAAAAGAACATAATCACCGCCATCACGTTTGTTTGGCTCAGCCTTATAATGCTTGTTTTTACTTGCAACCTTAATTGACCTAAGGCTTTCACAACCTCTAAATGGAGCATCACTGATATTTGTAACTGACATCGGGATTTCAATTTGGGTAAGGTTATGACAATTTTTAAATGCAGCCTTACCGATTTTCTTAAGTCCTTCGTGCAAATATATTTTTTCAAGACTGATGCAACCATTAAATACGAGGTCGTCAATCTTTGTAACCGTTTCAGGTATATCAATTGACTCAAGACCAACACAATCCGAGAAAGCACTTTCGCCCAAAATTGTTAATTTGTCGGAGAGCTTAATCTTTTTGAGTCCTTTGCAGCTGTTGAATACACCACCGTAGATTTCTGTAAGTCCCTCGGGCAAAATAACATCCTCAAGGTTTGCACAATTTTCAAATGCACGCTCACCGATTTTAATACAATTGTTTTCAATCGAGAGCTTTTTCATTTTTACGCAATCTCTGAATGCACTTTCGCCAATTCTGACGGTGTGCTCAGGGATTCTCATGCTTTCAAGATTACTGCAACCTCTGAAGCTTTCTCTGCCAATTGACTCAAGTGATTCAGGCAAAGTAATAGTACGCAAGGAACTTCTGTTCTTGAATGCCTCGTCACAAATAGCAAAAATACCCTCATCAACTACAATGCTTCTACCATTGTTTTCGCACTTTTTGAGCATTCCATCCACAGTTGTAAGTCTGTCCATCGTTACCTCAGGCAAGTCACGTACCATAGCCTTAACAAGCTTTTCCATATCGTCAGAAGTGACATGGTGAGTGTTAGCCAGCAAAATACTGAATGCAGGCGGAATTGTTTCAGTATCCAGATAAATCGGGAACAAGCGCTTGTTATTTTCCCTCGCAACTATAACCTCCATTCCACAGAAAGGAGAATTCATTGAAGATTTTGAAACGAAAAGTAACACTGCCTCACAGCGCTCTATCTTTTTTCTCAATTCATCTCTGAAATCATTTCCAGTTTCGCAGGACTCATCGTACCATATTCTGTACTTTCTGTCATAAAGAGCATCAAGAATCGGATAAACCTTTCCAACATCACGATGTGAATAGCTGACAAATAAATATGGTTCATCACCTGTGTATGCCTCAAATTTTGTAGATTCGTTAAATTCTTCGTTCTTTTTCTTTGCTGCCATTTTTATACCTCCCAAAATCAATCATCATCTTTGGCCTTTTCTTCTGAGCTTAACTCATCAAAGGAGACAAGACAATTATGTGTTTTTGCTAATTTATTCTTTTTTTCCCCGCGCACATAGCCTTCTGAACGCATATATGCATTCCAACGCCTGTGTTCTAGTTTTCTCATAGCAAGTCTTTGCTCTTCTGTTCGTTCCTCGGGCGACAAATCTGCTCCGGGAATTTTACATAATTTTTTATATTTAGAATGAATTACCGATGCGATAGACGAACATCTGTTGTATTCATATTTCCAGTAGTCATCCTCTTCGCCCCATTTACAATGTCTTTTAAGGGCGATTTCATCAAGCTCATTTCCGAGAATAACGTTGAAATCATAACAACTCTTTATATCACCGATATATTCAATATCAAGCTTTTGCGATGACTTATCCAAAGATTTTTCAAGTGCTGACTTTTTCCTCTCGTCATAAACAATGCTCTGAATAAACGGAGATAAGCCGAGTCTTTCGCAAAGCATTCTGATTTTTACGGACGTTCTTACATTAAGCTCATCACTGCCAAGAGAAACAAAAACATAGGTTATTTCTTTAAGCTTACAGAGTTCCTCGATAAACTCGTATTTCTCAACATCTACGTCCGAATGAACCTGCAGGCTGTACTTAGATTCGCCATCGTCTGTAAAATTACCATTATATGCATCATCAATAAGCTCAGGACAAAGCATTTTGAACTTTGATTTGGCACATTTATCTCTATCAAATATATTTATATGAACATCGTATCCATCCATCTGACAAAACCAGGTAAGCGCCTTAGCCATATCCGTACCTAAAGAGCCCATGCCGACAACAACAGCCGAAATCTGTTTATTGCTGCAATAGTCCGTCTTTTGAGATTTATTGAATATTTTCATTCCATTATCAAAAAGATTATTTAATACTAATGACTGATTAATATTAATCCTTCTGATTTTAATTCCTTTTGTTTCGTTATTCTGAAAAATAATTTCAGATTCAATTCTGTTTGAAAAAATGTATATACACGAGTCCTGCATATCTGTGTACTTTTCAGACAACATCAACGCATGATTAATGTTTTCAGACTCGTCCTCTCCGATTATAAAGAAAAATAATTTATTATGTTTACTCTTCTTGAATTTTACAACTAATATATCATCCTTGAACATTATTGCCTGGATTGATTGTGCTCTTTGTTGCAATTCATACGACACTTCATTATTACTGTCAAAACAATCGGTAAATACAATTCTAATTTTTTTACCCTTTTTCTCATAAGCACTTTCGGCAATTGTAATGGACTTCTCATTCAATTCAGAGAAAATGTACAATTCTTTTTTACCGACAAGCATCAATTTAATGTATGCAGATATATTTTTGAAAAAACTAAGTACAACTCCAAACGTTAATATCGGAGCTAATACAAACAGTACAGACGCAAACATAGAATATAAAGAGTAAATAAGAGAATCCTTTTCTTCCCAGTTTTCGGTAATGATATCGAATTCTCCATCAACTACAAATAATCTTATTGTATTGTGCACTGAAAGTAAAAAAGTTTTTATCAATCCGCAACTTTCATCTTTAAATGTTATGTAGTAAATCGGAACAAAAATAATAGTAGAAGAAATAAAAACTCCTGTGAGGATAATTGATAACGAATTAATCCCTCTCCTATTATTTTTTTGTTTAGAGAAAATAGCAACAGCAAATACCGAAAATAAAAAAACAAATAATGCAACGATAAAAGATATTGTCCACATCATTATCAACACTTCCAAAGTATAATCTTATGCTTTTAAGTATGCGTGATTGCGAAGCCGTAATTTACAGCTTCGCAATCAATAATAATTTAGTCTACTTCATCTTCAGAATTTTGTTCCTTATCTACAGAAGAAGGGAAAAGCGGGAGCTTGTTTTCTTCCTTATCCTTTATTCTTACTCCAAGAAGAACATATTCTTCTTTTTCACAGTCTTCACAAATAATCTCTTCATCCGAGAATGCCTCTGAAATAAGGTTCGGGGCATAACCTGTTCCGAAAAATGTTTTTCCGCAATGGTCACACTTGTGAACAACCTTAGGAACAAAGACACACAATGCAACAACAACAATTGCTGTAATAATTATTGTTCCAAGCTTTCCTCCACCGGTGTTTTTTTTCTTTTTTGCCATAATAATGCTTCCTTTCTTATTTTAATGGCGGGAAATTTTTAAACGGAGTATCAATTTCCATATCTCCTGTATAGCTTATCGGATACTGTCCAAGATACTTAACAAATCCTCGTCCGTATTCGTCATCACGATACATATTGAGCATCTCTGTACGTTTAGCCATAGCAGGCTCATTGATATACGCAGCATACTGAATTTCAACCCATGTCGACATTCCCTCATAAATCTCTAAAGAAGCATTTTTACCATAAAGTGAATTGATTTGCTTCTTATCCCAGTTGATATACTGCCAGATGTGAGTTAATTCGTGGGCAATTGTCATCATCGATTTTACTCTCGGCGCACCGTTTTCAATAAGTATTGTGTACCCAGCACCATCGCTAACAGCAAGTCCGACTGCTCTTGCATCGAAATTGCTTGTTGGAATAAACGTCTGACCAAGACGTTTTGCGAGCTTTTTGGAATTAATCATTTCAACCTTGATGCCGACATTAATCCTGATGCCAAAGAATGTTTCCATATTTCTGAGAACATCCTTGAATATCTCGGCGAACTCTTCGCCTGTCTTAACTGCAGAACGACCGCACTGCATGCAACGTTCTCTGCCATCAATGAGAATTTCATATTCTGTTCCCGAAAGTTCCACTCCGCAGAAATCGCAGTAGTGAGTCCCCTGAAGATACGGCTTATATGTTTTCTCTATTGTATCGGCTATATTCTTATTTCTTCTTGCCTGTGTCAAAGCACTGTTATCAAAGCCAAGTTTTTTAAGATAATCAAGTGTATTACAGATAATCGTTCCTGTGAAATGCTCATTAATCTTTTTAGAACCAAACATAAGATAATTTTTCTCGTGATAAGGCAATCTTCTCAGCTTATCACTGACTTCTTCAGTTACAGCAATGACACCATCGTCACCCGGAGTGATTGTCTCCTCATCCTCAGTTTCAAACTCAATATTGTCAAAATCACTGTCCTTGAACTCTGATGTACCCTTTTCACTCTTAAGAATGAAGAAACTCGGATTCAAAGTAAAGTTGTCATCTGAAGAAGCGTCTGCTGATTCAATAGGAGTATCGGTTGCTACCTGATCCTCAACCGGGTCAGCATTACTCTGTGGCTCATCACTCTGAGGAGCAGCTACCTGAACCTCATCTCTTTGCGGAACATCGGTCTCAGCCGGTTCTTCTGACTGTGGTTCATATACCTGAGGTTCTTCTGACTGTGGTTCGTCAGTTTGCGCAACATCATTTTCAATAGGCGCATCACTTTCAGGCGTAGCTCCCTTATCGTCGTCATTACCTTTCTTCTTATCTTTTCTCTTCTTGAAGAAATCTTTAATCTTATCAATGAATCTCTTTTTCTTTGGAATTCCTGTGCCCGGAATAGGCTCCGGAAATACTGGTTCTTCAACCGGTGGAGGATTCTTTGACTTTTCGAGCTTATCAAGATGCCAATCAAAGTAATCGTAAACAATCTCAAGGATTCTCTTAATATTACGTTCAACGGCAATCAGCAAACCTAAATCAAGCTGGCTATCCTCGATAATATAGATTGCGTCATCGCTGATGCTACAACCTTCTTCTTCAAAAAGAAAATGTGTCAACGGATAATTCTGCTTGAGATATGAATAATATTTTTCAGAATCATCAGTAAATAAGCCATCATAAAATTCTGAATTCATCTTTGTTACAGCCGAAAGATAAGCCTGGTCATCAGCAAACAAGGTGGTAAGAATTTCATTTATCATAACGGTAATTGCGTACTTAACCTCCTGAGAAACTGAAGGAAGCTCAATTTTCAGAATTTGTTTATTCTTGTATGTACGATTCGGAACACCGTTAACCACAACTGTTTTTGCTGTTTCAAAATCATCGTAACCTGTCATATCGAGATATGCCGGTACACTGATATTAAGATCAGCAAATTCATTTGAAACCTTAAAGATATTATAATCTCTGCACGAACCGATTTTATCCGACTTCTTCTCATGCGATATTTTATAATGTCTTATCTGTCTGTATGAATGTCTGCCGTCAATATGGTCCGCAGCTCTTCTGATAAGAACACTGTTGTTACTCGTCAGAGAAAGATACTCATAATATTTTCCGTTCAAAGTAAGGAACTGTCCCGGAATATGCTTATGGAAAACATTATCGAGCAATTCTGAGCCAAGATAGTTTATATTACCCTTCTCATCTTCGGCAATGTAATCAGCGCACAAAAGTCGACACACATTACACTCAATAAACTTCGAATCTTCAATGTAATAGTAATCCTTCATCTGACCCGTTGCAAGGTCAAATTTTCTTGAAGATCTTATGATTGAAATATCAAAAGATCTCTCAATATTTTTTTCATCAACCTGAACAAGTCTTTTCTCTTCGATCTCATCATAATTTAATTCCTCATCAGCAGATGAAAAACACTTTAATATCTCGAACCAAAGCATTTTCTTTAATTCGATAGCCTTTATTCCGATTAAAGAAAACTCTTTTTCAATATAATCCTCACAAAGATGCTTTGATGCAAGCATAATAATAAGTCTTAGAATTATATTTCTTTCAGTACGTGCATAATCAGCAACAATTCTGGGAATAGCCTTAGGATCATTCTCAAAAATATATGAATTATCGACCATATACTCCTTAAGAAGATACTCAGATGAAATCACATTAACAAATCCCTGCTGTGAAATTCTTGTCGAGAACAGACGAAGAGTTTCGAACAAATTGTTATTTTCATCTTCGACAGTGATATATTCGCTGTCCTTAATCTCAGCACTCCACAGATTAGGAGAAACCTTGAATATTCTTGAGAGTTCCTCTTGTTTTGTCGGATGACCCGCATATTTCAGCAAGTCGTAATAATACTGTCTGTTTATCCAAAACTGATCAGTTACAGGATAAACCTCTCCGCCAAACCATGTAGCTTCGCTGACCTGATTTTTCAATGCAACAAACGAAAGCTCTGTACCAAATCCGAGATATCTTGAAATATTCGGAAAAATTCTATGATGGGTATATTCTGCATTAGTGTCCCAACACATATAAGAAACAGTTCCCTGGTTTTTATTGGTTGCACAAACCTCGCACATATCTGTCATAAGAATATGTGACAAAGAATCTACTAAACCATCACAGTTTTTATCGATTGAACAATATATCACTTTCTTTTCGCCATCATTGGAGCAAAGCTTTGCAATAGCATTCACACCAATCTGAGCGGTTGTAATAAGCTTCGATGGTTCAACCAACACTACATAGCTGACCTGCTCAAAGAAATCTCTGTTTGCCTCATGAATCTTTACATTGAGTACATCTGACTTTGAAATAATACCGATATCATAATCTGTTTTTTCTTTGGAAAGCATACCAACCTTCCACAATGACGGAACAGTTGTGATATTTGCCATACTTTCATAAATCCAATCTTTCACATCCTCCTCAATACCATGTCTGCCCAAAACAACAAGACACTTGTTATGCTTAAGGAGTTCTCTGTTAGCGGGGTATAATACGTACATTGACAAATCCTTGTAGAATGGATTGCTGAACAATACACTCTTTCCGTTAAGCAAATCAACAGTTGAAGTAATATAATTATGATCAAGATCATAACCCTCTTTTACAAGGCTGTCAATATAAGTTCCGAAATTTTCAAGGCTCGGATCTTCATTAATAAGAAGTTCTTTTACAACTTCATCATTCGATAAAATTGTGTTAGACTCCATATCAACCATCGTATTTTCCGTAACAATACGGTCGGGGAAAATCTTTCTGAGAACGTTTCTCAGTAAAGAATAATTCAACACCTTATAATTTTCCTCATCCTCGCCGAGGACTTCGTTAATAAACTCAAAATTTGTATAGCCATTGAGGAAGAAGTACAACTCACCTACAAGCATAATTCCGAATACCGGATAAAACGGAATCCTTATATACTCGTCTGCCATCTGATCTTTACAGGCAAGGAACACTATGCTTGAAATCAATACAGCACCGACATAAAACCAGCACAGTAAGGTACGTGCCTGTCCGAAATCTTCTTTAACCGTCCAGATATTTTTATCGTTCTGAAACGTGTAAAAATTCGAAACAATTCGACCGTGTATTGAGCCATCGCTTCCGGAAGCATTTTTATCCGAACCGATAATACGATTGCAAATTGCTAAAAAAATCTTTTTGATAATAATGTAAACCAACAAAATCACGATATTTGCAACAAGGAAAATCCAGAACGTCAAATTGATATCTGTAATGAAATCCTTAATCATCTTCGCAATTTCCTTTGAATATCTTGCGACATACTCCGGAATACTTCTTACAAATGACAGCAACATATTTGAAATTTTATTAGCACAAATCATCGATACTATCGAATAAATCAATGCAAAAACCGGAGCAAGAAACTGTCGGTTTCTGAATTCCTTTTTCAAGTTGTTTTTTGCGTTTATCCAACAGAAAAAGATAAACGGCAAAGTAGACAGCAGCAAAGGAATCCATTTACTTAATGTTTCATACATTAAACAATTCCTCCCTTTCTACTGAAATCGATTTCACAAAGTTAACTGGAACTGCAACAACATTGTCCCTTTGCATAAATGAAATATTTCGCTCACTCCAAAGACGACTCGGTACTTTGTACTCATACTCAACATCTTTTGTGTAGTCATATTCATATGGCTCGAAATCTTCTATGTCGGTAACAACGCTTTTCTTGTTAATAAATTTACTGAAAATATACCCGCATTCACGACGTTCTTTTTCAATCTGTTCGATGTGATTTTTATAGACACTGCATTGAATACTTGTTTCATCATGATCCTGGTGAAGATAATTCAGCACAGAATTTATTCTCAGAATATCACAAATCTTACCAAGATATTCTGCCGAACGACTCATTCCGTTAAATACAAGATTAACAATTTCATTCATCTTCTCATTAAATGCACGAATTTTCTTTACCAGCTTACTTCTTAGGAAGAAAAGGCATGTAAATCCGAATGCTGCCATAGCTAATCCTGCACAAATAGTCATTGTGGAAGCAACAGAGAGTGCACCATCTTCTTTAAGATTGCTGACAAACAATGGAATAAAGCCTGCAAGATAAATCAAAAGTACAACTAAAGACAAAATAATAGTTGTCTTTTTAGTCATACGTGTTCGAATTGTTCTTCTGATTTCTTTATCACTATCAGAAAACGCCTTAAAATAAGGCTTAGTATTACACACACTTTGAATTCGTGTTTCTATCATTTTACGTTCGTCTTCATAGAGCTTCTCTTCAACATCTTCCTCCTGGAATTTATTGATTGCAGATGCTTTTTCAAGATTAGCAGTATCGTTTTCTCTTACATAATCCGATGCTCTGCTAAGCGAACGTCTCGGCTGTTTCATAAAGAATTTAAAATTCTTGATAATCCTTGTAAACTGAGCCTTCCACAAATCCATTTCTTCAGTAGGACAATCTCTTGAAAGCCCTATTTTTCTGTATTCAGCTTTCAGAAGTTCCTGATCGAAATCATCGTCAAGCCTTACCGGAACATTGGAATCAAATAAGAAATAATCATTAAGCTCAGACTCGGATAAAATCTGCGGAGTCCTGTTATTTAACTCATTAATTTTTCTCGCAAGGTAAGAACCCGTATTAGACAACTTGAAATCATAAAGCGAAAGAAACGTTGACAATGCATTATCATCTGTTTCACAATTGATTTTGTATACCCTGTTTGCTCTGAGTACGTCAACAGGGTACTCATTTCCCGCAAATATTAATAAGAATAAAAGGAAGTTTACATACTCCGACTCATAATTCTGATGGTCAAAATACGGGATATCATAAATAAGATATCTCAGCTTGTTCGGGTACAAATTGTCATCGTAAAAAACGGAATAATCAAATTCGTCAGTCTTCGCCCATGCAAGCTTTGAAAACAATTTATCATCATCAAATGTCCTCGGAGCAATACACAACACCTGATTCGGTCTGTTAAATGTTATTAAGTCAGGATTATAAAATTGTGAAACTATTTCATATTTCTTATTTCGGCAGAGGTCATATTCAGCATCACAAATATCAGTCCCTGTGCTGTCAAGCCATGCTTTGTATTCGTCTCCGCATTCCCTTGAGACCTCCAAAAATTTCTCGTCGAGTTCCGGTTTATTCTTTACACAGCCTTCACATAACCATGTTCCGAGTTTAACCAAAGGATTGGACACTGCTTTTTCATAAGCAGCATATTTTTCCGCTCTGAATCCTGACACCTCGTCAACTGATTTCAGATCATCAACCCTGACGGTACAATTAACGAAATCATATGGGTTTTTCTGTCGGCGCTGTTCATCTTCGATAATTTTACCATTACCGAAATCGTTACCATCTTCAACTATAACTGCTCTCCATTCCTTATTCTCAGCAGCATAGTGCTTTAACTCGGGAACAGCACTGTCAATGCTGTCCCCAGTTATATCCCAGTCGCAAAACACAAACTTTTCCGAATCAAAAAGCGGTTCAAGAAATCGTTTGTATTTCTTCTGACAATCCTCACGAACCTTTTTTGAAGAAATTACTACCGTAAACATTTAATCACCACACCTTCATATTAGGTTTCAGTAGTAAATGTACTGTAATAATTATTTAATTAACTTCTTAAGACGGATAACCTCTTCCTCAACATCCTGAATGTCGAGCTGTTCGAGCTTGGCAACCAATCTCTTGTAAACAGTAGTAACAACGAAATTCAATTTAATCGGCATACCATTTCTGAGTGGTTCATTCTTTTCCTTCTTATAGTTCTCAACCAAAAGTTCATACTGTTCTGTAAGAATCTTAGCAAGATGCCCGTTATACTTATCCGGATCTTCGAATTCGCTGAGTTCGTTTGAAATTGCATCAAAAATAGAGTTAACCATAAGAACAATTTCGTCATCATCTCTCATTTTAGGAGGAAGTGAATTGAAGTACATAAGCGGGATTTCAAAAACTGATGTCTTTTCATTTCCCTTATCAAATCCACCTACAAGGAAATTGTCTGTAAGGTTTTCAATTCCACGTGCAAAAGAAGTCTTCTCGTATGGGGAATGCTTATCCTTATCCTTAATATGCTTTGCCAATGCATACCTATGAATTGACTTAACAGCAGCTCTGTCAAAGTAGAGAGCGTCAAGGACCTCATAAAGCTCGTCACACTCAGTCTTATTTGATACTGTAAACTTCTTGATATCGCCATCAAGATTTTCATATCTGTAGATATTCTTCATCTTCTGGTCAAATGCATCATATGTAATAATACCATAAAGGAAACCATAGAAGAATGCCTGATGAATGTTAATCATCAATACCTTCTGATAGTTAAGGTCAAGCTCAGGCATAACCGAAATTGAATCCCAACGCTTATCGGCGTGCGGAGTAATAACTGAATTCTTTTTGCAATCTGGTCCGATATTTTCCATATACTTCTGATATGCCTTGAAGTATTCGCCGCCTCCTATGCTTCCGTCATAGTCATTTACAATCTTAATATTGCCGTTCTCGTCCTTTTCAACATTGCTGCAGAACTTTGAAAGCTGTGTCGGTGTAACATTGTAAAGAGCTCTGAAGAAGTGGATCTCATACTTTGAGATTGATGACGAAGGTGTTGACTTAGGAAGATAATCGCTGATTCTGATACCCTCACCATCAACAATTCCGTCATTGTAGCCTCTTGCCTTTACCTCACGGCGCTCATCGAAGTCATTCTTTCCGATACCGGGAGCTGCAAGATTTTCAGCATTGAGTATTCTATCTGTAATATATCTGTCTCTTAGTACCTTTGAGCCTTCATTATCCTTATCATTTGCAAGCTCTCTGTCAATCTTAAATTCCATTGCAAGAGCCTGAAGAATATTCATATCCAGAACATCTGCGCAGGTTGAATCAACCGTTTCACGGAAATAGTCAAGAAGAATCTCATCAAAAATATCCTTCTTGTCGCCTGCTGCAAACGGATCATAGCTCTTTTGACGCTCAAGATAGATATTCTCCTTAAGTGCGTTAAAGATTTTTGCATTGAGGTTTGCAGGTAAAAGTTCACCATTGCTCGGTCTTGAAACATATGATGAAAGAACATCCATCATAGCTTCAGTAGCACATACGTTTCTGAGACAATCACCCTTATGGAATTCAAGGTCTGAAACGATATCCTTTCTCCACTTTTTGAGACTTCTTACCTTATCGTCAAAGCCTCTGTAGAAATCTTCAATATGGTCAATCATCAGCTGAACAAATTCAAGGCCCTGCTCACAAACAGCGAGTGTTGCCATAATACTGCACTGGTCCTTAATCATTTCATAAAGTGTTTCAAGATACCCTGCACAATTTCTCTTTGATTCACTGTTAATCTTATCCGTAAGATTGTTTGTATCGTCAAGAGCAGCGCACATCTCTCTGAGAGTTGCTTCCTTTGCCATATTACCAACAACACTGAATTTCTTTTCATTTGCTGCTCTGTCTTCAGGATTAAGTCCCTTAATGTCATTAATTCCATCGTTGAAAGCAGCAATATGGCCATCGCCTACTCTGTCCTTTTCTTTATTAAGAGCATCCCTGAGCTTGTAAAGTAAATATCTTACTGCATTTGGATGCATTGTAACACCGGCATTCTTAAAGAGTGCCTCAGGCATATAATCGTCACAGCTTTTTTCAATTCTCTCACGATTATAAAATACTGACTTTGCAAAGTTCTTTGCGATTTCCTTTGCATAGTCGCATGAAGCATTCTGAATATTTTCCAAAGAAGAAAGTCTCTGTGAGAATGTTCTTGAATCGTCGGCATAATCATTCTCTGCCATAACAAATTTACTGTCTCTCTTAATCGTTTCAACAGCCTTGCTGACAACAGCCTTGATGTACCTCATTACAGCTCTGTCCATCTTAGAGCCAATGTTTTCACCACTGTCAGGAGTAGGATCCTTACGAAGCAAGTATTCTTTTCTCAAGGTTTCGCTGAATCTGTCCTGTGATGTGTTAAGAGTGTCAATATACACCTTGCCGAGTGTAGGCTTATCGCTGAGTGATGCTCCCGGATTGGTTTCGTATGCATGAAGTTCCATCTTGTATTTCTCATCATACTCTGACCATGAAGTGTTTATTATTGCATCTGTATTCTCGTCTTCGTCGCCATTTGTGGCTCTTCCGACAATACACTCAAGTGCCCAGAGGTAAGCAATATAATCTCTAATTTTGCCATAAGGATATCTGAGGATAGATGAACCGATACCACCAAAACGATTTCGACCCATATTCTCAGGATTAAGGAATTCCTTAATAATATTATCTTCCTGGCTGAATGCACGTCCGCTGAGAGGTCCGATATTCTGCTCATACAAGCTCTGTGAACAAGAATTGATGTACTGACCGAGCTCAGGCATGCTACCCTGATTGTCATCCTGTCTATCTACGAGGAAACAGAAATCAAACGGAAGATTTTCAAGTCTATTTGTTCCTGAAGCTGTTGTCGGAAGAACAATATTAAGGTCTGAGTAACGTTCGAGTTCTTTTACTGAATCACAGAATCCGCTACCCTTAACCATAAACGCATTGATTTCCTTAATCGTTGCGTAACCGTTTCTACGCAAGCCTTCTCTTTCCGTCTGTGTTTCGATAACTGTATCCATAACACCCGGAAGAATAATAAGTCCACGGATAATTGCTGCAGACTCCGGATATTTTTCCTTTATATACTGTCTGATGAGCATACCTGTCATCATAGCAATACCTGAACCTGTTCCACCTGCAGCAGTTGAAGCAATAACAACTCTCATTGCCTGCTTGAGGTCACGACCGTCTTTGAGAAATAATTCATCAATAGCCTTATAGAGCTTTGAAATTTCGTTCTGCTTAATACAAGCGTTAAGAGCAAGACGAGAAATCGATCTGACCTGACCTGCACCTTCTGAAACAGTCTTGTCATCAAGAATTCTGTTTTCAGGAAACCAGTCCCTTCTTGCCATTGCGTCGTTCTCGAGGTAATCCTTAACAGATCTCGGAGAAGATGTCTGAACAGTAGTGATGTTATTACCCGATCTGAGATTGCCCAAGTCGTTAGCGTCAGTATCCATAACAACAAATCTGATACTGTCAGTATTGTCCTTCATTGCTCTTTCGGCAACGCCTCTGATAATTTTAGAGCCGATACCGCCTACACCGACAAACAGCGTAGCTTTTGGGTTGTTCTTTTTAAGTTGTTCTTTTCTCATAAGAGTTCTCCCTTTCAATTTTATTTTTTCTTAGTATATAATTTACAATTGAAATCAATATCTGCACTTGGCTTAGATAAGTTAAACCTTGCATTTGAGCTTACTTCAGTTTCCTTAAATTTCGGCTCCCACTCGCAGGTTGAAGGATTAAAATCATATGTCTTTCCCTTAACCTGAATCGAAGTAACATCATTAAAGCTCGAAATACCTGTAAGGCATATTCTTCTTGCAGAAGATGTTGTCCATCTTCTGTCAACCTTCTTTGTCGAGAAGGAAACCTGCGGACGTCCGGATGTTGTCTGGCTTCCGATAACAGAAAGTGTATCACCATTGAGTCTGACATTCTTTCCGACCGAGCGTCCTATCTTTGATCTGATAACACTTGGATAAGCCTTCGTTGATTTATAGATAATATAAAGCAACAATAATGCGAGTATCGGAATAATCCACTTCAGGTTTTTCACTATCTTTTCCCACAAGGTTGCTTTAACATTAAGAGTAACCTTGGTTTTGCTAGTAAGGATCTCACTGCCATCCTTTGCCAGTTCAGCATTGATGAATACCTTCATCTTGCCATACTTTGCTTCCTTTTTATTGTTGTCCTTCCACTTTGGATAAATGTAATATGTAGAAACATCCTTGCCTAAGGTCACAACAAAATCAATGTTTTCCTTACCCGTCTTTGTGGCTGCGGTAAGCTTAAGATTCTTCCATTCCTCCTGAGTGAGTTTTTCTTTTCTACAAGTAGCATTGATTACAATCGGAGTGTTGTTTTTGTAATCCTCTTCTCCTAATTTAGAATAATCAACCTCAATTTCTTTCTTCTCCGGCTTGATAACAAGGTCAGCCGCCTTTACCTTACCAGTCTGTATGTTTGAAACAGGTTCCTGACCTGTTATGTCAAATGCCGCCTCTGTTTCAAAGGTAACATCGCCCTCGCTGAGTGTAATGGACTCATTGTTTGCGTAAACCTTATCACCAACATTAACTTTATAGGTTACATTGCTCTTGATTTTGTCACTATAATTATTTCCATCTTCATCCTCAAGAATGCAATTGATTGTGTATGTACCTGCAACAATTTTATCATCAACAGGAATAGTTTCCTCTGAATCAGCATTATAAAGGTAAACCTTTGGAGTAACGTCTAACAGATAGTAAACCTCAACATTTTTTGCATTGGTGGAAATCTTATATTTCCCAGGAGCATATTTCCCTTCATAAATATAAACACTGCCTGTCAGTGATGTATCATATTTGTATTTACCGTCCTGATAGTAATTCGGAAATCTATTGCTTGTTGTCGCCTTGGTACTGTATTTAACATTGCAAACCGAAGGCGTTTCGTTTATTCCGGATACCCCATTAACCTTACTGTCTTCACCCTGAGTGAAAATAACAATCTGACTGAGCGGAATTTCGACATTAATTTCTTTCGTCGCTTCATTATAGTTGCTTCCCATTGACGGACGATTGTAAACATCCTGGCAAATCAATCTCATAACCGTCGGGACATCTTCACTGTTTACCGCTCTTCTGAAATTACTTCCGATTGAAGTTAGATCAAGTGAATCTTTGCCGATTCCGAAGTATTCAACACGGATTCCATCCTTTCCGTTATACTCCATAAACTTGCTTTTCACTTCATCCTTATTGGTTTCAATTTCCTTCTTTGCAGTAACATCAACACGGTCAATGAATGCGCCGTCAGTCAAAACAACAAACCATTTTTGATCAAATCCCGTCGCCTTTTTAAGATCACTATATGCCTTTTCCACGACATAAAAAGGTGTTGAGCCGGCTACTGTTATTTTATTATGGATTTTATCAACTCTGTCCTGAGCTGACTCGGTACCCTTTACTGTTAACGGCTTTGCAAATGTCGTCAAAGCCAGATCATAATTTGATATTCTGTCGAGAGCATACCATTTCAAATCTTTGTCCGTGTCTCCTGTAGCTTTTCTGCAATAGTCACTCATATAATAGATATTCAAAACATCCTTCTTATCGAGCATTGCAGCAAAAATTTCAAGAGCGTACTTAGCCTGACACCATTTATCCTGCTGCGTTTTCATTCCGAAATCAATAATCATACTCTCAGAATCATCAAAAACCAAATTGATAACCTTTGACGGACTTGCAGACGCACTCGAAGGCACTGAAAGAAAAGAAAAAGAGCCCAAAATCACAGTAAAAATCAAGCATAAAGATACTAACGATTTAAACAGTGATTTTCGGCATATTTTGTGTGCAGATACTATTGAATTATACATTCTCATTACCCCAATCTCATTTTCACCCTCATTGTGATTCATTCTATCATTTTACTTCAAAAAAGTCAATAATTATACATTATTTTAACTAATTTGTAACTAATTTGTAACTGATTTTTAATAATATTTTAAGTATTTTTCGTATCACAAGAATTATTAAATTATTGATTTATTCACGAAGATATTATATAATAATGTATACAAGAGCAATTTCTATTACAAAGAACAGGAATGAAAGCATGGCTGACTACAAACGCTACAACAAAGACAATACGGCTGACAAGTTGCTGAAGTCTGATGTAAAAAAGCTATTGAATAAAGCATTTATTTTGCTTGATGAACGAAAGTGGGACGAGGCTGATTCTTATTTTGAAGAAGTCCTTGAAATCGATACCCACAATGCTTACGCCTGCCTCGGAAGATTGCTCGCAGAATTAAAAATTCGTAAAAAAGAAAAGCTGAAGTTCTGTACTGAACCATTTGATGATAATTTTTACTACAAAAAAGCTATACGTTACGGTGATGAAAAGCTCGTCGAGGAGCTGAAGAATTATCAGAAGCTCGCTTCTGAAAAGGCAGAACAGCATAAAATTGAAAGCGAATACAACAAGGCTGTTCATCTTACGGAAAAAGCTCAATGCTCGTCGGATTATTTCAATGCCGTTAAAATATTTGAAAGTCTCAGTGGTTACAAAAATTCCGATGCGCTCGCAAAATCGAGTCGCAAAAAAGCTGAAATCGAACGAAAAAGCGAGATTTATTCAAACACCGTCGATTTTCTGAAAAACAATGCAAAAGAAGTCGAAGATTATCGTTGGGCTATTGAACAGTTCCGCTCTATTCCCGGGTGGCTTGATGCAGACGAGCACATTGAAATCTGCGAAGGAATAATCCGTGAGCTTGAAGAGGAAGAACAGGACCCTGTAATTAAAGCTATTCGTGAAACTGAAATTTCCCGAATGAAAAAAGTGAATTTTATTAAAAAGAGAATTCTCCCGATTTTTCTGATTTTTGCTCTGATATCAGTTATCGTGCTGATAATTGAGCTTGCCCTGTAAAACTACTGTCGTTATCGCACATTCAAAATGAATTATCAAAGCTGAAGGAAGAAAAAATACTTTGAAAATTGAAATCAAAAAAGGTACAAAAGGAACAAAGCACTTATCACGAATGTGTCAAGCCTTATCTTGATGCTGAGCGAACTATTCTTCTTGCGGAAGCTTACAGTACATTATCATAAAAACAACTCCCTGTTTCACCATTGTGATTCAGGGAGTTTCTGTTTATTTTATTCAATCGGAGTTCCGACTTCTATTAAATTGCCGTCAGGGTCATAAAATCGTACGACCTTTTGTCCCCAGCTGTGTGTCATAAGTCTGTTGACATACTCTGTATCGGGATAAAATTTTTCGAGTTTTTCAACAAAAGACTCGATATTCTTCTCTTCAAAATAAAGCTCAGAGGAATTATTTTTATAGGTGACATCTCTGCCCAAAAATTTCTTCCAGTATTTCTCCTCCTGCAGTGAAATTCCGTTCTCGAGAAGCATATTGCCGTCATAGTCAACGAGCATTTTTATACCGAACAAATCCTCGTAATATTTTTTTGATTTCTGAATATCTTTTACAACTATCAGTGTGCTTTTGAATTGCATAAAACCACCATGCTTATAATTCTAATTCAAAATTATTTTCGCCCGATGACAGCTTAATTTCATTGTCCTTATATCTGAACACAGCACTTGTGGTTTCGGGAATTGTAATACTAAATCCGACTTTACCCTGCCAAATATCATATTTAACCTTAATCACTCCCTGCACGGTTGTGATATATCCCTGAGCCTCTTCGAGTCCCTTTACGAGTTTCGGATTGATAACAACTTCTTCATATGCCTTGCTGTTTTCAGTCTGTCTGATGCCGAGAATATAATCAAAAAGATATCTTGTGCAAGCACCGAACATCGGATGATTAAGTGAACGCTCGGGATGCCAGTCCTCCCATATTGTTGAAGCGCCGTGCTCCATCATATAGCCGAAGGAAATATTTCCTCTTGAAGAAAGAAGGTCAAATGCGGTCTGCTCGTATCCGTTTTCAAACAAAATTCTCGGAATAATATCTGTTGCAAAAATTCCTGTGTCAAACATTCCTCGTTTCTCATATTTTTCACAGGTACTCTTGATTGTATCTTCACCGCCGAGTCCGATATCACAGGCAAAACCGTTTGCACCCTGCACATTACCGCAGTAATCCTTTGTCATAGGCGAATAGTATGCAACAGTGAGCATTTTCTTTGATTGCTCAATCAGCTCATCAAGGTAGCTGACCTTATCCTCTTTGCCGATAACAGATGCTATTTCCTTAAGATTTTCCATCTGCTTTACAAACAAGGCTGTATTTACATAGGTTTCGGGAATCTGAACACGAGACTTCAGATGCGGCTCAGGCAAAAGATACTCTGTTGGTGAACACCAATCGCCGAGGCACCAGTCTTTTTCTTCCTTCCAGACAAGTCCGTTTTCACTTCGTGACACCATATAATCGACGTATTTCAGCATATTGTCAAAATACTGATTCAATACGTCTGCTTCGCCGTAATTTTTGTAGTAGTAGTACGGAACATTTATGATTGCTCCGCCCCAGCCTGCAGGGCCACCGCCTGCACTTACAAACGGAGCTGTGTGCTGAACGTGACCTGTATCCTTTTCCTGACAATCGGCAATGTCCTGAATCCACTTTTTATAGAATTCCTTTGCATCAAGCAATTCCATAACCGCAGGCGCACAAAGCTGACCGTCACCGGTGTAGCCATGTCTTTCAATATGCGGACAATCCGACGGAATCGAACAATGCATATTATCAAGCTGAGTTCTTATGTACGCTCTGTAAAGCCAGTTGAGCACCTCATTATCACACACAAAATCCGATGTGACTTTGCAATCTGAATGAATTACATTTGCACAGACAATTTCAGCATTGTCCGATATTTCAATGTAGCGATATGCGTGCCAGCAGAATTTCGCACAGTAGCTTTCGCCTGCTTTTGTAATTTTGAAAATATCCTGCTGAATTTTACCGCCTGTCGGATGAAAATCAAGCTCACCATTCTCAGTAAGTGCGTCAGCAAACCTTACGGTAATTTCTGCATTATCCTCAAGACTTTTTACAGTAAGTGTGCCCGAAATTGCCTCGGTAACATCGTAAATACTGTACCTGCCGTTATCTCTTATAAACTTCGGTTTAATTTTGCGAATAATTTTATCCGCCGGAGCTGTCTGAATCTGAAAATCCGTGTCGGGTGCATCGATAATCTTTACATTATCCCAGTCAGAATCATCGCAATCAACTGAGGCAAAATTATCAATCATAAGTGAAGCATCAATTCTCTCACCACGATAAATGTTTGAATAGATTATTTCACTCTGTTTATATTTCAGCTTTTCGTCAGAAGCTATATGCTCATCACCTATTTTAAGGTCAAAGCACAGCTTCATTTTACCATATGACAAATAGTGCTCGTTCCAGTCATACCAGCCTTTTCCGAGGCGTATGGCAATTGCATTTTCACCTTCATGAATATAATCCGTCACATCATATTTCATAACAAATGTATGATGTCCCATTCTGCCGAAAAGGTCATAATGCGGTGCCAAATCCCTGTCATTATACTGAGTATAGGCAGGAACCAAAAGGTCATCGCTTACTTTTTTTGAGTTAATGTACAGCTCAAAAAATCCAAGTCCGCAGATTAAAATCTCCGCTTTTTCTTTTTTTTCAACCGTAAAATTCCTGCGAACATACGGCGACTCGCATTTTTCGTCAAAGCCACACCATTTTGCCGTTCCGAACATATCTTTGCTTGTCATATTATCAACTCCGAATATTTTCGTTTAAGTTAAAACTGCATTGTAAAAAGACTGAAAATCTTTGAAAACATATTTACAAAGAAATTGAATGTTGCATCAACATAATGAATACCTACATTGCAGTTATAATTCTTTGCTCTGAAATCTGTCCAGTTTGAATCCTTATCAAGCTCTCCGCCGTATTTGAAGGCTGACTTGCTGCCATCCTCATAAAGCCACGCATTGAACCACTTAACTGTGTAGTCTGCATATGTCTGCGGGCAGAGAAGGAAAGAAGTATGTACACCGTTTTTGAGTGATGCATAAGCGCAAGGAGCATTACAAGCCTCAAAAGACGGCTCAACCCATGATGAAGCGAGTACAATATAGTCGCTTGTTCCTGTTAAGAAAAGTGTAGGAACTGTCAACAACGATGCTTCTTCAGCTGTGCTTGCACCTGCGATAGATACAATTGCACCGACTCTGCTGTCTGAATTTGCACAATTCACACAGCTTGCTCCGCCCTGTGACTGACCGAATGCACCAACACGACTTGTATCAACCTTTTGATAAAAGACACTGTTCTTGTTTGCGTTTTCGGCAAAAATATAATCAATTTCCTTGCTCTGTGACTTTCCGTCTTTTGCCATTGTGTCACCGCAAGCCACTACAATATAGCCTTCCTTGGCAACTGCGATAAGCAAGCTCGTATATAAAGACGGAGAACATTTTGTTCCGTTTGCCCACACGGCAACAGGATAGGTTTTATTTGAAGTCTGCAAATCATTCGGGAAAAGCACTACAAAGCCGTCGCCCGGTTTTGCAAGATCACCAATCTGATATACGCCGTTTTTCTCAATAATCTTTGTACTGTCTGCCGCAAAAGACAAGCCGGAGAAAGTACCAAAAAGAATTATTGACACAAGAAGAATCGAAATAATTTTTTTCATAACATTACACCTCATTTTTATTTTCTTAGTATTGTGAAGCAATTAAGGAAAAAAGTCAAGACATTATCCGAAATTTTTTTAAAATCAAGCCGAAAAAGATTATTATTCCCCGTTCCCTCAACAAGATACATACCGATACGGTCATATCCGACATATGTTGAAAATTCTTCAACTTCCTTTTTACTGCCTTCAAAAATAGTTTTTCCTGTCGACAAATCTGTGATTTTATACGTTTTATATCCCGAAATATTACACTTATTAAACGGAATTTTCACTGTACCGCCACAGGAGTTTTCATCATTATTCGCAACAACAACCACAGCCTTGTTGTCAGCATATCTCGCATAGCTCTGCAACGAGCCGAGGTCAGTTGTTTCAACCTTGCATATGTTGCTGTTTCTGTGATTTGTCGGCCAGTATTCGAAAATATCACTGTATGTGCGATGGACATTAATCATCTTTTTTACACTTTCAAGGAAAAGTGCGTTATCAGCATCCTTCGCCTCGTCATAGTCAATGTAATTAAAATACTGCACTCCGTCGGGAGCGGAAGTATTGAACTCATCACCCATATACCAAAGCGGAATATACGGTGCAAGAATTGCGGAATATCCGATGTTAATCTCGCTGCCGCAGACATCACGCTTCTGATAATCGTGATTCGTGATGCAGTTGACGTAATACTTCGACTTTCCTCTCTTAAGTGCATTGCTCTGCCACTTTTTATAGCCGATTGCCTTACCTTTTTTCGCTGAATCGACTATATTGACATATCCATCACCGAAGAAATTGAGCGGATTGGAATATACTGTGCCTCTGTCGGTAAATGAGTAATCAAAAACTCCGTCCTGCTCAAAATCATAAACACCCTTTCGTGAGCCTGTATCCTCACAGATGATTATAATATTTTTGCCATTCTCTTTTAATGTCTGACGGATTTCGCCGTATATATCATAGCCTGTATAATTCGGCTCACAATCGCATCTGTATCCGTCTGCGCCTGTTTTCAAAATATTCTCAACAGCGGTTTTCACAAACCATTCTCTCAGTTCATTATTATCCCAATTAAATTTCGCATTACCCCAATCCTCGCCGTCAAACCAATCGGGGTGCTCAAATGTAAGCGGTGAATCATAAACTGTTCCCCATGTAACTATATCAAAGAAAATATAAATTCCCTTTGAATGAGCATAATCAATAAAAGCCTTTACCCGTTTCCAGCCCTCATCATAATCGCTTGTTCCCGTAATCGCAGGCTCAAGCGTATTAATTCCGTAATTACTGTAGCCGTTGCCGTAATCACCACGGTCATAAATCGGCGGAAGCCAGATTCCGTTTACACCGACAGACGCGTAAAAATCAATCAGCTTTTCGCATTCGGGCAAGGTTCCTCCGATTGAAGCCATCTCGGGACGAAGCTCAACCATAACAAGCGAATCAACCCATTCGGGAGTCATCAGAATTCCGTCGGAATATGACGGCTCGAGCTTTGCATTGTCACCGCAATATTCAAGCAATTCCGAATTATCCGTTCCGCCCTTTTCGGCACAGTATGAATAATCAAGCACCGATGAAAAACACGGCGTTGCCTTGCTCGTCATAAGAACAATTTCAAGAAATTTTTCGACCGCATATTTCAGTGCAATTTCGCTTCCACCGGTGAGGATAACATCTCCGCTCGCCTCATCGAAATCAACACTCCAGTCGCTTTCATTTCCGTCAATGCTGAAAATGATAGCGTTGGGATTTTCAGTGAAATCCGAAAAATCAATCCCGAATTTTGAAGAAAAGACCTTTTTCACAGTTGCAACAGCATTTTCACATCCGCTTTCATATTCAATTTCATAATTAAATTCTGCATTTTCCTTTGCATTCACAAAAGCTCCGCAAGAAGAAATTATCATCAGAACAGATAAAATTCCGCAAAGCAGTTTTTTCATAACATCACCATTAAAATCAATTATATTTTCTTTTTAATAATACTGCAAAATTACTGCTCATTTATCAGACAAAGCATATCAACATAAAGTTCACGAACATAATTTACCTTTGTCATATCTCCCATTAACGACATATGATCGCCCTCGTATGTCGGATATACGTTCCATATACCCGGCTCGATATCGTTAACGTCAATAGCTTTTTGCGGAGCATTAAACGGTGCAATCGCAGACTTTACATTTACAAGGCTGTCGTTTGCCTGCCACGACTCATCAACATAATATCCGCCTGCTGTGTATCCTGTATAATTGCACATTCTGTTGCAGGCAGGAGCATAGACAAATTCAATCAAATCATCTTTCGGTACTTCGTTACCATTGATATTTTCAGTTGCACAGCACGGAAGTGAGAAATAATAAACATCCTTCTGAGTTTCAATATCCTTGAGCATTTCGGCAGCAGAGTCAATGTACATATCATAGCCTGCTGTGTCCTTAGCATCTTGTCCTCTATCAGGGAATGCAAGCTCTGTGAGCAGCATAACAACCGCGTCCTCACGAAGAGTAGCACTCGGGTCATTCCTTACCTCTTCGGCAACCTCAAGCGCAGTTGTTCCGTTCATCGGAGCGGCAAGCGCAGTAATACTGTAAACATAATCGCCCTTTCCTCCCATAAAGAATGGTGAAAGCTCATTTTCGGGGGTCACTGCTTTTTCGGCATCACTGCCGTCCTCGAGAATATCAAGGAACATAAGAATTGTTGCTCCGCCGAAAGAATGACCGAAAAGATTGATTTTATTCTCGCTGTCAAAGCTGTCTATAAGTGCTCTGCCCGTATAATCCTCTCCGTATCTTTCGTGATTACATCTTTCAGAATGCTCCTTGCCGTAGTCAACAACTGTTCCGGTAATCTGCGCATACAATTCGCAGGCTCTGTCCCATGCACTTGAGCTTGGATTAACTGAAGCGGCGGCACAATTAAATCCACGTGCGTTAAGATATTCCATCAAATCTCCGCCCATCATACCCCAGTACGGCATAACCTTATTTGAAGCATCATATGAGCCCCATCCGCCTAAGCCATGAACAAAAACATTCGTATAATTTGTATTCCATTTCGATTGGTCAATATCAGCCTTCGGATAATTAACCGTCGGGAAAAGGAACATTACAATTGACATAATCAAGGCAATAATCTTAGAAACCATAGCAAATTCTCCTGTCTTTTTATTGTGAAATAACACCGAAAAACGATTGTCATAATCCACTTACATAATGATACTAAAAACAGAAGAATTTGTCAAAAAGATTTTTAATTGTTTACAATAATACAGTTTTCATTTACAGTATCATTGCTTTTAATATTAGTTTTATTTACAGACCTTCAATATTTTCAAAGCAAGACAAATCCACAAAAGCACAGAGAAAATGACCTTGACGGTCTTAGACAATGAATCAATGAAAATTTCACATCTTATTGTTTTCAGCAATGCTGAAGCGATGACTTTACAGTTACTTTTATTCATATTGTCCCCTTCCGCTTGTTAAAAGAATTCCGTGGGCAATTCCGGGTATGCTCTCTCCTTGAAATGGTGAAACCGTCGAGAGCAATGCACCCGTTGCAACAACAAGTACATTGTTTAATTTGCCTGTGTTAAGTTCATTTAGTATTTTTGAACAGAGAATACTTCCACAGCATCCACATCCGCTTCCGCCTGCGTGAACATCCTGCTCATCAAGATAGTACATCATAAGCCCTGTGTCGTTGTGTACGGCACTAATATCGATGTTATATTCTTTCTTCATCAGCTCATATAAAAGACTTGTACCGACCTTTCCGAGGTCACCTGTGAGTATCAGGTCATAATCCTCAGGTCGGGTGTTGGTGTCATTCAGAAAATCCGATATTGTTCTGCTTGCGGCAGGTGCCATTGCGGCTCCCATATTATTCGCATCTGCAACACCCTTGTCCGTTATCTTCCCGATAATTGCTTTTTTTATTTTCGGGCAAAGCTTCTCGCTTTCAAAAGAAATCAATGCCGAGCCTG
Organism: Ruminococcaceae bacterium UBA1767; assembly: GCA_002315505.1. GTDB lineage: Bacteria > Bacillota > Clostridia > Oscillospirales > Acutalibacteraceae > CAG-488. The sequence continues at coordinate 9,062 of DCGX01000034.1, read as the reverse complement.
CGCCCGTAACCGTTCTCTGCGCTGTCGGCGGTCGCTGTCCCCCGTATTCAAGCGGAAACCTAAACTGCTTTTCTGCTGAGCAAAAATGTGAGGATGTTGATGAAATCGCCTTTTTCATCGCTCCGCTGTCAACCGAAATTGATGCCTGAATCATCGACAGAACCGATGTTGAACAAGCACCGTAAATTCCGCAAAAGGGAATATTATACCCTCTTATACCGAAGCCGCTGCCCATACATTGATTTAGCAAATCGCCTGCATAAATTCCGTCAATATCAGTGTCACTTTGCTTTGACTTATCAAGAAGAATGCCGATTGATGTTTTCTGCAAAAAGCACTCAGCTTCCTCCCACGTTTCCTTGCCGCACATATCATCACCGACAACCATATCGAATCCGTTGCCGAGCGGTCCATTCCCTTCAGTTGTACCAACAACAGACGACCAGCTGATTATCGACGGCAAGTTTTCAAATTCAATTACATTATTTTTTCGTTTCATAGCGTCACTCTCTCGATAATAAAGTAAATCAGACCATAAACCGAGGCGGCTGTTGTGCCATACAGAATGACGGGACCGGCTATTTTGAAAATGCTTGCACCTGTGCCCATAATAAAGCCCTCGCTTTTGAATTCAAGCGCAGGCGATACTACCGAATTTGCAAATCCCGTAATCGGCACAATCGTACCTGCACCAGCGTGCTTTGCGATTTTATCAAATACTCCTATTCCCGTCAAAATCGCCGTCAGTATAATTAACGTCATCGAAACAAGTGGTTTTGCCGTTTCAGTTTCCATTCCGAAGCGTGTGTACAATGACAAAATCAGCTGACCGAAACAGCATATTGCTCCGCCGATTAAAAACGCCTTAAGGCAGTTTATCCATATTGGAGAAGCCGGTGATGCTTTTTTCACCATTTTATCGTAATCATTATTTGAAATGTTCATAATTTCACCTCAGTTTTATTATTTACCAAAGCTATAAGAATAAAAGAAAAAGAGCGGAATCCATAAAATTCCGCTCTTGAATTTATGCAATTTTCTTTCTTACAAAAAGTTTATTATCAATTATTCCCATCAGCTTGTCAAAATACTGTGCCATCAAAACAGTTAGCGCAATCGACAAAGTAAAGTAGAAATATACGTTCTTTTCAATAACAGGAAAATATCCGAATATTGTCATCGGTATTCTTTGCAAGATATAAATACTGAAAACGTGCTTGCCAAACCAGTCAAGAATCTGATTTCCGATTTTTATTTTCATCGAACCGAAAACAATAAGCAGTGTAAACAGAATTGTATATGCTTCATAAATAGCGAATTCTTTTCTGTTCTTATAGCACCATAAAAGTGCAAACGCAGTAACCCCCAAAACAGCCCAATAAATTATTTCGTTTTTCATAAGAATTTTTTCGATTTTTTCCTTAAAAATTGAATACCACATACCGAGTGCAAAACAAAGTGCGGTATTAAACCAGTACTTGTCCTGGTAATCATTCATAATATACATATATACAACTGTCAAAGCAGTTGTAAACAATGCTCCAAGCCACAAATGCTTTCTGAAAATCATAAATACAATAAAGGTAATCAAATATAAAACAACAATCGTAAAAATAAACCAATTACTGTTTCCAACATTTGCCCAACCGATGAGCGAAAGCAGAACTTTTTTTACTGTCAGCTCTTTACCGATAATAAAATCGAAAATTATAAACAGGACAACCGCTATATCAAGATGTAACAGAACTTTTACACATCTATTAACAGGTATTTTCTTTACATAGTTCACGCCTTTTTTCTTTATACTTTCAAGAATTCCATAGCCTGAATAAAACAAAAACATTACAACAACAAGCTGTCCTAAAAATTTACGAAACGGCATATATCCCTGATCAATTGTAGTTACAAGGTCATAATACTGAATAAAATGACTGCAAAACACTAGCAAAACAAATATACCTTTTATTGACGTGGTATCCTCAATTGAAAGATATGATTTGTTAAATTGTCCCCTTTTTGAGATTTCCATAGGGTACAAACCCACTAAAACAATTGCAAAAAATATCAATAACATATTTTGCTCCCCTTTCATAAATATATTATAAAATATACACTGAAAAAGTCAAGTGTTTGATATTGCACTTTGTTCATTAATATTGTAAAATATTTCGGGGTGATTTTATGACACATAAAGAACTTTTCGGTGATGCACAATGGCTCACGCCTGATGAGGAATGTGACGGTGCATTATTCCGTTCTGTTTTCAACGCAAAAAAAGACAGCCGTGCTGTTATCACTATCTGCGGTCTTGGCTATTTTAAATTATACATAAACGGTATTCGTGTAAGTGATGATGAGTTTGTGCCTGCTTACACAGACTATCACGACAGACCCGATATGGTGCTTTCTTATCCGCTCAACGACGAATGGACATACAGAATTTACTGCCTTAAATATGATATAACAAAGTACATTCGTGACGGTGAAAATATTATCGGAATCAAGGTCGGCAGCGGAATGTATCATCAAACAATGCGTCTCGCCGAGGGTAATATGTCCTATGGCAACATCAAGACCTGCTATGTAATTGACATTGACGGAGAAAAAATCGAATCTGATTGCAAAAAAACGCTGTACAACAAAGCATATTTTGTTCAATCAAATCTGTATTACGGAGAATTTCTCGACTACACAAATTTCGACAGAAAATGGAACACTGACGAAGCAAAGCTCGACGGATGGAAGGCTCCGAAGCCCTGTGCCGCTCCGAAAAGCAATTATCTTATCCAGGAATGTCCTGCAGACAGAGTTTGCGAAATTCTCAAGCCTGAGCTTGTCAAAAATTTCGGTGACTATTCTGTTTATAAAATACCGAAAAACATTACAGGCTATCCTGTCATTCGCTGTACAAAGCAGGGCGAAAAAGTCATACTCGAATGTGCCGAGGAATTATCAGATGATAATAACATCGACAACATTTCTGTCGGCTACAACATTCAGCGTGAAATAGAAATTTTTATTACTGACGAAGAAGAAGTATATGAACCCGAGTTTTGTTGGTTCGGATTCCAATATTTTACACTTTCAAATAATGCCGAGCCTGTCGAGGTTAAAGTAATTCATTCCGATTGCAAGGTTACCTCTGATTTTGAATGCAGTGACGAAACCTTGAACTGGTACTACAAGGCATTTATCAACACTCAGCTTTCAAATATGCACGGCAGTGTTCCCTCTGACTGTCCACACAGAGAAAGACTCGGCTACACCGGTGATGGTCAGCTGACCTGCGATGCCGTTATGACCGAAATCGACTCAAAAACATTCTACAAGAAGTGGATAATGGACATCCGGGATTGTCAGGACAAAAACACAGGTCACGTTCAGCATACAGCTCCGTTCTGTGGCGGTGGTGGAGGCCCTTCAGGCTGGGGCGGTGCGATTATAAAAGTGCCGTACATATATTATCGTCATTACGGAGATATTGATTTACTGAAGACTATGTATCCGTGTATGCTAAAATACATTGAGTATATGGAAAATCATTTTGAAAACGGAATTGTTGTACGTGAAGAAAAGCAGGGTTGGTGTCTTGGTGACTGGTGTACTCCGACGCAGATAAAATTACCCGAGGCATACGTTAACACAACTTATTTTATTTACCTTTTGAAAATTGCAAAAAAATGTGCAATCGCACTTGACGAAGATTACAGTAGAATTGATACACTCATTCTCAGCCATATGAAAGCCGTTATTCTAAATTATTATGATGAGGAAACTAACAGCTTCCTCGGTGATTTACAGGGTGCAAATGAATTCGCTTACAGCAGTGGACTTGGCAACGATGAAATGCGTGAAAACACCGTCAAAAAGTATACCTACAATACTCAATTCGACACAGGAATCATGGGTACGGATTTGCTTATCGGAAATCTTTTTGAGAGGGATTGCGGTGACCTTGCGGCTGAGCTTCTCGCAAATAAAAATGAATTTTCGTTTGAAACAATGCGAAAATGGGGCGCAACCACACTTTGGGAAAACTGGAACGGCGAATCATCTCATTCACATCCGATGTTCGGCTCGTGCACGGCATATCTTTTCAGCTACATTTTAGGAATCAGACAAAAAGAATTTTCTGTTTGCTATAATAAAATTGTTATCGCTCCCGTATTCGCAAAATGCCTTGACTATGCAAAAGGATACATCACAACAGAGCACGGAAAAATTTCTGTCAGCTGGAAAAGAGACGGAAGCAAAATTTTCGTTGATATTGACCTTTGCGAAGGAGTGAAGGCTGAATTTGTTTACAAAGAGAAAACAATCCCGCTTAAAGCAGGATTGAATAATATCGAATTATAAAGAACAAGTGGCACAGCAAATCAGCTATGCCACTTGAATTTTATTTCAAAAGAAGTCTCCATTATTTAATTTCCATAACTGTTTTTTTGCTGAAATCAACAAATTTTCTCAAAAGAGCAGACATTCCATTCTTTGATTTCACAATCATTCCAAGTTCACGATGAGCCGGTGGAGTAAGGGGCTTTACAATAACATCGGAACGAATTCCGTCGATGATTACTTTTGTTAAAATACTGTAACCGAGGCCATGGCTGACCATAGAAACAACCGTTGTATCATCAACCGTTGTCGTGCTGATATTCGGTTCAATTCCACTTGTATGAATAACCTTAAGAATATCCGGGTCCGCACCGTAGGTCGGAATGTGCAACGGCTTATTCTGGAAGAAGCTCATATCAATCTCATCTCCCGGATAATCGCAGTCGGGCGGTAACACGGCATAAATCGGGTCATCACTCAAGTAAATCCATTCAAATATGTTTTTATCTGTCTTGCTCATAAATCCGACATCAATTTCGCTGGCTGCCATCATATCGATAATTTCATCGGGCAAACCAACACGAAGTTCAAATGTAACATTCGGATTTTCCTGCTTGAATCTGTTGATAATAACAGGCAACCACAGTGTAGCGATACTCGCATAAGCCCCGATACGGATTACCTTGTTCTTGTTCTCCACAATATCATTAATTGCGCTCTCAAGGTCATTTGAGGCATCGATAAAATTTTTTATGTAGGGTAACAGGGTTTCTCCGTCAGAAGTCAGTTTTACGCCGTTCTTCGACCTGTAAAGCATAGTAACGCCAAGCTCTTTTTCAAGTCGGTTCATCATATGTGTCAAACCTGCCTGCGTGTAGCCAAGCTCGTCAGACGCCCTTGTCAGGCTTCCGAGTTCAACTGAACGAACCATCGCTATAAACTTATTAGCTTCCATAAAACTATCACCCCTGTAATAACATTTTGTAATAATGTTATTATAAACTATAATCATTAAATTTTCAAGCTATTTTTGTTTTTCTTTTAAGAACATGAAAAAGGATTTCACAAAAATGAAACCCTTCTCTGTTAAATATGATGTTTTATTATTCAAAAAGCGGTGTAGAAAGATATCTGTCACCTGTGTCGGGAAGCAGAACAACAATGTTTTTACCTGCATTTTCTTCCCTTTTTGCAAGCTCGACAGCCGCAAACAAAGCCGCACCCGATGAAATACCCACAAGCACACCCTCTGTTTTTCCGAATGAACGTCCTGTAATATATGCCTCTTCGTCGGTTACCGTGATAATTTCATCAATAAGCTCTGTTTTAAGAATTTCGGGAACGAAACCTGCTCCGATACCCTGTAAGCCGTGCTTACCTGCTTTGCCTGTTGAAAGAACTGCCGACGTTGCAGGTTCAACCGCCACAAGCTTAATGTCTTTATTTTTAGACTTAAGATATTCACCTGTACCCGTAAGTGTACCGCCTGTGCCGACTCCTGCGACGAAAATATCAACCTTACCATCGGTATTCTCATAAATTTCCGGACCCGTTGTATTGAAATGTGCTTCGGGATTTGACGGATTCACAAACTGACCCGGAATAAAGCTGTCGGGAATCTCCTTTGCCATTTCCTCGGCCTTTTCTATTGCGCCCTTCATACCCTTTGCTCCGTCTGTGAGCACAAGCTCCGCACCGTAAGCCATAATTATCTTTCTGCGTTCGATTGACATTGTTTCGGGCATTACGATAATAACTCTGTAGCCTCTGATGCTTGCAACCAGAGCAAGTCCGATGCCTGTGTTACCTGAAGTCGGTTCAATGATAGTTGATGTCGGCTTAAGAATTCCTTTTCTTTCAGCCTCGTCAAGCATCTCCTTTGCAACCCTGTCCTTTGCAGAGCCGCCCGGATTAAAAAGCTCCAGCTTAGCAAAAACTCTTGCCTTCAAATCGAGCTTTTTTTCTGTATTCGTTAATTCAAGCAGCGGAGTTTTTCCGATTAACTGCTGTGCTGATGTATATATATTCATACAAATTACCTCTTATCTTTAATTTTATCCGATGTGACTGCGGGCTTTGTACCGATACTATTTTTAATAATTAATCGGGAAACTTCGACAAAGCTTCCCGATTAAACATTGTTTAAAGTTGCCGATAGTCTAACACAGCATTTGTATGCTGTATGTCACTTACAAAGAATTTATGAGTCCGACACTGTATTGAAGTACCAAAAGCGAATCATACGAATTGATCAGCTTGTCTGAATTAATATCAGCAACCGTCAGATAGGCTTCAGACAACTCAATTATTCCGACCGTGTGTTGTAATATCATCAGTGCATCAGACGAATTAATCTTTGAATCCCCGTTCACATCGCCTTTCTGTGATAAAATTCTGTACAGCACATCGTATTTCTGACCGCAGATTGTTGTGTGAAGGTATGTCTGACCGGGTGCAACACAAACGAGCTTATTACCCGAAACCCTTACGATATTTTCGTTATCACTTGTCCAGCTGAGGTTTGTAAAGCTGACATTCGATTCTCCGTAAACACTTTCGGTTGTATTGATAACTGCACTAACGTTGGGAGTATCAACTGTATCTCCTGCGAATTTCGAAATTTCATTTACTGTCGAAGAAAGCTTACAGCTTTTAATAACACTTGAAGCAACCTCAACCGTTATTTTTGTATTGCAATCAAATGGTTCGGTAAACTGTGTTTTAAAATTGCGTCCTCTGAATTCCTGAACCCAGAATTTAACGCCCTGATATTCAACACAGGCAATTCCGACACTTGTCACACTATCACTAAGCATTGCTCTTCTGTGACCCTGACCGCTGTATGCGTCATCCTCTTCTTTCCATGCTTCAAAGGCACTGCCTTCGTTTCCGAAGCCACAGGCGATATTTTCAGAAGCAGAATAATAGTCAGGATAGATAGAATACCATGCCAGACCATTCGGTCTTGTATGGTCAAAGTACAGAGCAATTTCAGCCGCTCTCTGCATTGCAACTTTTTCAAGTTCATAGTCGTATTCAAGCGCCTGGCGACCTGTGACACGTATCTTTTCGGTATTGGTTTGATTCCAGTACCACGCATTGTTTCCTGTTCTGAACTCGTTTACTCTGCTGAGCATTTTTCTTGATTCGGTCTGACAGAATTTAACAGGTAAAACCACTGTGTACGTTTTATTTTCAGCAAATGCCGAAATCTGAACTGAAGCGACAACAAACACTAATGCCATCAAAATCGATATTATTTTTTTCATTTGACTCGCTCCTGTCAGATAACTGCTTCCAGACATTCTGACTGCATTCCATATGCATTCTCAGCCACAACTCTGACCGTATAACCTGTCTTTGCATCAACGGTAAAGCTTACCTCACTATAAGGATTCGGAAGCCAGTAGTTATTTACGATATAATCCGATGAAACTGTCTTTCCCTTTTCATTCAGCACATAAATACGATAAAGAAAAATAATTTTACCGTCTGTACTCTTTGCGGCAGGAACTGTAACATTGTACTTACCGTCTGCGTTTTCAACCTTCATTGTACAATCCGAATCAAATGCAGGAGCCGAAGATGAAGCCTCATTCTTTTCCTCTGTATATTCAAAAGTTGATTTGTCACTCGGATTTTTGATAAGGTATTGACAAAGAATCTCTCCATCTGTGATGTCGTATGACTTAAGCTGAACCCTGTTGTACCTGTCAACCTCAACAATCCATGCCTGACCAGACTGTGCACAGGTATCGGGATGAATCGAACGGTCGGAATCAACGGTAAGCTCCATATAGTTAATAGCGCCTGTTCCGACAGCTGTGTAATCCTTCTGATAAATTGAACGTGGGTCATTGTTAGGATAATGTGAATGACCTGAGAAATGAACAATCTGCGGATACTGCTTATAAATATCCTTAAAATCCGTTACTCCCCAGCCCTCGAAATTCGATGAACCGTAAACGGTATTTCTTATATGTTCATGCTGACATACAAATATCGGCTTATTCGGGTCATCATTCGCAGCCTCTTTAAGCTGTTTTCTGAGCCATGTACGCTGATATAATCCGTAGCGCTGACCATCTTTCTTTGAAGTTGAAAGTCCAATAAAATGGAAACCATTGATAACGACATGGAAATCGGAGCCGTTGCCCGTCATATCGTTAACATATGAAAGTGCCGACTGCTTACCGTATGTCCAGCTGTCGTGATTTTTTGCCGCTATAGCAAGTAACTTCGTTTCATCCTGCATATTGGTATCAATCGTTTCCTTAAAAATCTCGAACTGCTCGGGTTCTCCATTATCTGTAAGGTCACCGACGAACATAAGTGCATCAAGCACAGAATAATTTTCATTCTGCTGTGCAATAGCATAGGCATTGTTTATTGCCGAAGCCATCTTTTCCTGCGAAACATTTCTGCCCGAAATATGTGTATCACTGCATACCATAAAACGGACAACCGGAACAAATTCCTTTTCTTTTTCTTCAAACGGATTATCAAATCCGAGGAACGAAGAAATAACTGTAATAATTGCCATAATAATTGAAATAATTGCTTTACTCATTGCAATCCCCTCCTACCCGATTATTATAACAAATAAGTATAAGAATTACAACATATAATTTGCTTCGCATACCGTCCTTTTCGAGCCCCGTCAAAAGTAAAAGCAGACACCCTTTCGGGCATCTGCTTATTTTGGAGCGGATGACGGGGCTCGAACC
>DCGX01000030.1:33568-33919 GCA_002315505.1 Ruminococcaceae bacterium UBA1767 | reverse complement strand
GTATCGAAATGTTCCGTAAGCTCCTCGACTATGCTGAGGCTGGTGATAACATCGGTGCTCTTCTTCGTGGTATTCAGAGAACAGATATCGAGCGTGGCCAGGTTCTTGCTAAGCCGGGTTCAATTCATCCTCATACAAAGTTTGCTGGTCAGGTTTACGTTCTTACTAAGGACGAAGGTGGCCGTCATACACCGTTCTTCAACAACTATCGTCCTCAGTTCTACTTCCGTACAACTGACGTTACAGGCGTTATCGAGCTTCCTCAGGGAACAGAGATGTGCATGCCTGGTGATAACGTAACTATGGACGTTGAGCTCATCACTCCGATCGCTATCGAAGAAGGTCTTCGTT
>DCGX01000030.1:18151-33548 GCA_002315505.1 Ruminococcaceae bacterium UBA1767 | reverse complement strand
ATCCGTGAAGGTGGCCGTACAGTTGGTTCAGGCGTTGTTACAGCTATCAACGAATAATCATAACTGAATTTAAGAGACAAGTCGAAAGGCTTGTCTCTTTTTTTTATTTTTCTATGGAATTATTATTTTATATATGATATAATGAATCAAATGTGTATTGGAGGATTTATTATGAAAAGGGTAATTTCATTAATCATGGCATTGGCATTGATGCTCACTATGGCTGTAACGGCTTTTGCAAGTGAGACAGTAAAGTTTTCAGTAAATGTTGTATCTGAAAGCAACACAGAGGCAGTTGTTACAATTGATTATGAGGGCGGTCCGGGATATAACGCACTCGATATGACAGTATCATTTTCTTCAAGAATTTCCATAGTAGAAGCTAAAAAGGGCGAGGCATTGAAGACATTCCTCAGCGAAAATGAAAATGCAATTTCATCAAGCAACATTAAAGATAATACGGTTGTTACTGCTTATGCTTCAATCGACCCGTTTAAGGCTACAGGCGGAAAAGACCTTTACAGAATAAGCATTAAAAAATCTTCTGCCGATAAATTAAAGAAAAGTGATGTTAAATTAACTGTATCAAACTGCGGTACTCTTAAGTCAGATGGAGATGTTCAGACTCTCACTACATCAGTAACATATACATTTGATGATACAGTTGAAACAACAAAGCCTACAGCAAAGTCAACGTCTAAGACAACAGAAAAATCAACGTCTAAGACTACGGCAAAAACTACAACCAAAAAGGGTGAAACAACAACTAAAGCCGGCGAGACTACAACAAAATTGGGTGAAACCACTACAATTGCAGGCGAAACGACTACATTGACAGAAACAACAACTGAAGAAGGCTTTGCAGGATTCGCAGAAATTTCGGGTGAAGATTCGTCAGATGGTGATGCACTTTTCGCTGATTCATATAACGAAAAGAACGAAGAAAAATCAGACAGCAAGCAGCTCGATAAGAAAAAGATTATCATTGTTGGTGCTGCAGCACTTTGCTGTTTACTCGTAATTGCAGCTGTTGTTTTCTTTATCATAAACAAATCAAAGAAAGATAGTTTTGAAGACTGATGAAGCTCGATTATAAATTATTCAGAAATATCGCAGATGCTCCCGACTATGATTGCAGGGAGCACTGCGAATTAAAATATTACGAAAATGTTCTGCGAGAAGAATTTGTCAGATGGATTGATGACGTCAAGGCGGAAGGATATTCCGTGTTGCAGAGTAATGTGATTAATTCAAATGAATTCGTTATGCTCAAAGGCGAAAATATGATTCTGACTGCACTTTACACCCCTTGTGACGGCACATTGCGTGTAACTGCGTCGGACAAAATAGCTGTACCAATGCTTGAAAAATGCAACTACGCAAATGAATGTGAAACGAAGTTTTATTGCTTTGAAAACGACCATTCAATCATTGATTGCGGAATGTGTTTGCTCGTTCAATGCTCGGATTACAGTTTCTTTGTTGTCGACAGCGGACATTATTTTCAGTTCAATGACAACGACAGAATTCATAAATTTATGCGTGACAGAACACCACACGGCAGGAAAATTGTTATTTCGGGCTGGTTGATTACGCACGCACATACTGACCATATTTCGAAGCTCATCGACTTTTTGAAGTACAACTGCGATGACGTTGTAATTGAAGGCATTTATTCGAATTTGCTTTCATATGAGTATGAAGAGCCGGATTGGGATATCGAAGAAAAGCTCGTATCAAAAAAACTCTTTGATGTGATGGATAATTGCGGAATTCCGTTGTACAAGCTGCATACGGGCGAAAGATTTTATGTGAGAAATCTTATGTTTGATGTGCTTGGAACTCACGAAGATATTTATCCTCAGCATATTAGTGACTACAACGATTCATCGTGTATAATAATGATGGAAGCGGAGGAAACACGAGTTTTCATACCGGGTGATGCGGCTGTAAAGGCAAGCGAAATGCTCGAAAAAAGATTTCCGCAGGCACTTGAATGCGATGTTGTTCAGGTTTCGCACCACGGACATATAGGACTTTCAACTCGTGCCTATGAGCTTCTTAACGCAAAAATTGCGGTGTTCCCGATTACGAGAATTAAATTCGATGAGGAATATCCGAGAATTGAGGCAAACCGCCGACTTATAGAAATTGCGGACGAATACTATATTTCATCTGACGGAACGGTTGAATTTTCGTTAAAGACAAAGGAAGCTCGTCAGCTCGACGATGAAACCTTTGAGGATTTTGAAAAAATACGTCGTCAATGGGGATATACTTATACTGAGGAACGTAAAAAAGAGCTTTATGAAATTTATCTTGCTCACGGTGGAAATCTTGATAAAGAGGTTTTGCCCGCATGGTATAAAGGATTCTCAATTTTTTGATAAAATTTTTAAAAAAATTAAAAAATCACTTGACAAACATCATCTTTTAATATATAATAAGCAAGTCGCTTGACGAAAGTTAGGCAGATGATGGAAACGGCGGCATAGCTCAGCTGGCTAGAGTACTCGGTTCATACCCGATTGGTCGTAGGTTCGAATCCCACTGCCGCTACCATTTTTGGCCCGGTGGTCAAGAGGTTAAGACACCGCCCTTTCACGGCGGTAACACGAGTTCAATTCTCGTCCGGGTCACCATTTCAAGTTGATGTCGAACAAGTTAATATATAGCAGAGGTAAGTATTTTCTTATGTTTGAATTGCTTGTTCGAGTAAAAAAAGAATAGCAGGTAGCTCTAAGCTACCTGTTTTTTGCGGATGTAGCTCATCTGGTAGAGCGCCACCTTGCCAAGGTGGAGGTAGCGAGTTCGAGCCTCGTCATCCGCTCCAAGAAAAAAGGCACTCATTTTGAGTGCCTTATATTTTTACTTTTTTTGCGCTTTTTATGATATATTCATACTTTTTTGTTGGTGTAATTTCAGGAGAACTACTTGTATATGAGGTAACAGCTTTGTCTAATAGTTCTGGGTCTATATGCTCGTCATCACCATACTCTGAATGTAATCTCAGCCAATTCACAGATGCCATATCGCGTTTATATGATGGAAATGTTTTATTAACCCAATCGATTGCTGTCATCAATCTTGAAAAAACGATGTCAGGCCTGCTAAATAAATCATCTGCTGAATAATCGGATGATTTTTTTATTTCATTAAAAATCTGTTTAGATGTTATATCCTGAAAATACTTAGATTTTAATTGACTCCTATTTAGGAACGATTCGATGTTAATTACAATATGGTGTTCTAAAATACGTTGATATCGTTTTCTGAATTGGATTATCAACTTAATTTCATTTTCAAGAATAGAAACATAGTTTAAAGGCTTAATCCCCAATAATGATTCAATAAAGGATTGGTGAATATTCTCAATTGTTTCTTTTGAGCTTTTGAGCATTTTAACCGACGGCTTTAAGTCTGGTGTTTTGGTCGATGACAAAAGCTGTCTATCCATTTTATTTAATAGTGTACACTGTACTTTTATTAGTTGCAACAATGCTTGAGTATCTTGAAGGTCTATAGTTTTAATTTCTTCAAGATTATTATTATATTCATAAATTATCGAGTCAAAATCCATAGTTTAAACACTCCTTACTTAAATTTTTAATAGAACAATTTTTATTGTTCATATAACACTATGTTAGTCATAGTTGATTTTTCTATTAAATTTTCAAGGTGCGAATTAAATTAAATATTTTTCAGATTTTTTCGAATTGATTTATTTTAATGCTGAAAAGTATTGTCCCCTTTAAATATGTGCATATGAAAATTCGCAACTGCCTTTTTAAATAGTTTTTAAGCGATTTTGCAAAAAAAATTTTCCGCCATGCCAAAACATAGCGGAAATTTGAATTATTCAACAGGGTCAACAACGTCAACAATAACATATTGCTCGTCAGAGTTTTGCACAAAATGCAGTTTCGGGTATTGAGTTTCAATGTCGGGAAATTTCTTGAATACATCTTTGAAACTCTTGCAGTCACCGTTGTTGTAAACGGTCACCATGCAATCCGAGTATTCTATAAGAAAAACCTCGTCAGAATCTTCTGCATACATTGACTTGAATGCGTCAATCATATCGTTAATCATTTTCAGCCCATCAGAATGCTCGATAGCCTCATAAGTATTGCCGTTGCAAAAAATAAATGTCTTTTCCATTATGTTCACCTCCTTCTGCCATAGATTACGGTAATAGTATGGCAGAAAACTCTTCGGTGAATAAACGGAAATAAACTATTGATATTTCTACATAGCTTTGATATAATAACTGTGCGACACAAAAGAGAATACTTTACCTACGGATAGTATGTATTTTTATCTTTGATAAAAATACAGGCTCATTTTCACATACTTTGCGTAGGTGGATTCTTTTGTGTCGCAGCAAATGGAGTTGTGTATTTTTTGTGCGTGGCTTCACTTTAGCTGTGCACTTTTTGTTTTTATGGAGGGATAAAGATGAGCTTTGCAGAGAATTTTAGAAATGCCCGCAAAAATGCCGGACTTACTCAACAGCAGGTCGCCGATGCTCTCGGCCTCGATAGGTCTGCCATCGCTCATTACGAAAAGGGAGATAGCGAACCCGCTTTCAAAAACATCCCTAAAATCTGTGAATTGTTCAATATTACATTAGAAGAACTGATAATGTCGAAATAATGCGACATTGTTGGTTCTTTTGCAAAAGTAGAGATGTTACCTATTGTATAATAAGTAATAATAGTATATAATCAAGGTATGTAAATATTTGGAGGGAACAAATATGAATAGAATGAAAAAATTGTCAATAGTAATAATTTCAATTATCGCTTTAGTTATAGCGTCCGTAGTTTATGTAGTTGCAGCTACAGAGGAAGGTGTTGAAGGGTATTATTCTTATTCTAAGTTTAATGGAAAGGTCACAATTACAGATGTTGATGAGAGTATTTGTGGAACTGTTGTTGTGCCTGAAAAAATTGATGGTTGTACTGTTACCGCAATAGAGAACTTCGCTTTTTCGGGATGTTCTGAAATTACAGAAATCGAAGTACCTAATACTGTTGAGAGTATAGGCCAGGGTGCTTTTAATGGACTTAATAATCTTACAGATATAACACTACCATTTGTAGGTGGTGCAAAAACTAATACAGGTGTCAATGGTGTGTTCGGATATATATTTGGATATACATATATAAGTAATTCTACAGGAAAAGTAGAAAATGCAATTTATCAGTATCGTTCAAGTAATTATTATTGGTATTATGTTCCACAATCGTTGAGGCATATTACAATAACAGAAGATACAACGATTCCGGATTGTGCTTTTTTGAATTGTTCGTTTGTTGAAAGCATCACAATACCTGATAATACCACAAGCATAGGCGTTGATGCGTTTTGTAATTGTTCGAGTATCACAGAAACTAAAATACCAAATGGAATTAAAACAATATTTGAAGGATGCTATTATGGTTGTAGCAATTTGACAAGCATAACAATTCCGGACACGGTAACAGATATACGAGCAAGAGCATTCTGCAAATGTGATTCACTCAGCGAAATTGTGCTTCCGAAATCATTGGAGAAAATCGGAGAATATGCTTTCTCTGCAAAAATAAAAAACAAAGAGCTAATCGTACCGGACAGTGTGAACATTATCGGACGTGGAGCATTTAAAGGTTGGAACGAACTAACAGATATAACCCTTCCGTATGTAGGTTGTACCGAAAGTGCCGAAACTTTTATGGCTGTATTTGGATATATTTTTGATTACACAACCACTACGTATGGAAAAGAAGTAGAAAATGCAATTTATCAGTATCGTTCAGGTGATTATTATTGGTATTATGTTCCACAATCGTTGAGACATATTACAATAACAGAAGATACAACGATTCCAGATTGTGCTTTTTTGAATTGTTCGTTTGTTGAAAGTATCACGATACCGGATAATACAACAAGTATAGGCGTTGATGCGTTTTACAATTGCAGTGAATTAAAAGCATTATACACATCAAATGAAATTATTTCGATAGGTTTAAATGCAATGTATAAGTGTCCAAACCTTACGGTGTTTGGAGTAAAAGACTCATATACAAATAAATACTGTACAGATAATACAATTCCATTTGTTGCTTATGAGGATATTGTTTCGATTGAAGTAAAGCAAGTGCCAACTAAAAAGCAGTATGTTGGAAATGAAGTAAATACTACAGGTCTTATTTTAACTGCAAATTTAGTAAGCGGCTCTCAAATTGATATTTATTCCGGATATTCTGTTACAGCAGATAAATTTGATTCTGCCGGAGAAAAGACAATCAAAGTTTCATGTTTTGATAAAGAAACCGAATTTAAAGTTAATGTAGTTGGAATAAATACAATTATGGTTATTAACGCTCCGGTAAAAACAACATATTTCGTTGGAGACACGATTGATTGTACTGGCTTGATTTTCAAAGTGTCATATGCAGATGGAACGATAGCGATAAAGAATGCAGACTATACAGTAAGTGTTACGCAATTTATAAAATCCGGTGAACAAATTGTATATGTCTATTACTATGGCGCAACAGGTACTTTCAAAGCAAATGCAATTACTGTTGGTTTAACTAATGTTGAAATATTAACTGAACCTAACAAAAAAGATTATTTTGCTGGTGAGCAAGTCGAGCTTACAGGACTTATATTAAAGTTAACATACAATAATGGAAAGACAGCAACTGTTGGTAGTGGATTTACTACTTCAACAACCCTCAAGAGTTCTGCTGTTAAAAGTGTGGAAGTTGAATACCTTGGATTCAAGGTAAGCTATGAAGTACAGGTTACGGACGTTGTTTGCGTTAGCTGGGCAATGACAAGTCAGCCGATAAAGCTTGATTATTATGTTGGAGATTCTATAGATACTTCAGGACTTGTGATTACAGAGTATTACAATAATGGAACATCAAAAGAATTTACCTCCGGATTTGTTTGCACGCCAAATACTCTTTCAGCAGTTGGTGAACAAATAATAACAGTAAACTATGCCGGTGCTACAACAATGTTTGTTGTTAATGTAAGTGAAAAACCTATCCTCGGACGTGTTAAAAGCGTTGATATAGATGATATTTCACTCAACTACAAGAACACAACAACAATCACACCGAAGATTGAGGCTGATGATGGTGTAACATACACAGTTGAATATACAATATCAAATCCGAATGTTGCAACAGTTGATAATGACGGCAAAGTCTATGCCGCAAAGCGTGGCTCGGGCAGTGCAACAATTACCTGCACAGTAACCGACCAGTACGGCAATGTTGTAACAGATGAATGCAAAGTAAATGTATCACTTACGTTTGTTCAGAAGCTCATTGTATATGTCCTCTTCGGATGGATTTGGTATTAAAATAATAAGTGAAGCTCGGGAATCCCCGAGCTTCTTGCTTTATCTTTCGTCGTTTTCAATTTGATTATCAGTTTTGTTTGTTGGTAAACTGCCGGCTGAACAATCGGCTATCATTTCGTCAAGTGTCTTTTTTCTTTCAGAATGTTGTTCTGCTTTGATTCTTGAATTAACTTCTGAAACTAAAGCCATGAAACAATCGTAATCGTATGTTTCACTGCCGAGATTTGAACAATCAATTTTTATATCGGCACCTTTAAATGCGGATTTTATTTTTGGTAAATTTATTATGTTATGAAAATCAGTGATTTCAATTGTAACATTTTCAATCGGACCGTTTAGAAAAACATTTTTATCAAGATTATGAATCGTGTCCGGAAGTGTTATGTTTTTTAATTTTTTACAATCTGAAAAAGCGAAATATCCTATAGTATGAATTCCGGGTTCTATTGTTAATGTTTCAAGATTATTACATTGAGTAAATGCGTTTGTTCCGATTTTAACATTTGATGGAATAGTTAATTCTTTTAAATTGGATGCAAACATAAATGCCTTTGGTTTTATTTCTTCAAAAGATGAAGGAAATGTAATTGATTTAATGGATTTTATGTCGTCAATACTAAAACTCAATTCTTCTGTTGAAGTAATACCCTCAGGTATTTCGATGTTTCTTTTTAAATCCACTAATTTATTTGCGAAATTATATGCACTTTCAAAATCCTTTGCACATGATAAAAAATCGCTGACATAAAGTAACCCTTCTGAATATTTTTCAAGTTCCTCTGTGTTTTTACCAAAAAGCTCCTCGGGAAATGGAATTCTGTATTTGCAATCATCATTTCTGCCGTAAACAGCTTGTATGTTCCAACTGCCGTTATCTCTTGAAGATGGGAAAATTACAAAATCTATCGCTGCATTGATTTCCTTGTCCTTGTTTGCTGACAACGTTGCAGAACGCCATGGCAAAAACTTGTCAAGAACCAAAACCGATTCTCCCTTTTCAGCCGTTTCTTTAATTTTGTCTGTTGCTATTTTTTCGGCCTCGTAATAGCCTTGCTGAAAATCTTTGTAGCCGTCCATTACATCAGACATAAATGCTTCTATTTCGTTTGTATGTCCAATAGTAAATAAGTCACCGACTGTGCAGATTCTGGTGTCGCCATGATAAACAGTATATCCCTTTTTGGCCGCTATGATATTATAATAGGCATCATCATTTCTATAGATATAATTTGATTTATCTAAATATTGTGTAGAACATTTGAAATTTGAAGAGTAAAAATTGGATTTGCCTACAATTGTTTTATAAATCCCCTTATCTATTTTCCAATTCAAACTCTCGCAATATGCTCTGACTATATTCTTAACATGATTGTATGCTTGAATAAATTTTTCATTTTCCTTCTCGATATTATTAAAAGTAGGATTTAATTTCTTAATTGCAGTAGAAATACTGACAGGCTTGATGTGCAAAGGTGGAACATTTCCATCTCTGTCGTAAGTTTGCTGTTCAGATATATCTGTGCACCCGAAATTATCCTGATATTTTATCGGTTGGATAATATCTTGTTTTATAAATTGAACACTTAAGTCCGGATTGATATTATCAAACAATCTGTTCTTTAACTGTTCTTCAAAATAGTCGAAGACAAGTGAGATGGCTGCGGGTTTGTCCACATCTAAACAATTATAGATTTTGTGGTGGTCGAATATCTGAAGGTCATCTCTACCGGATGTATCGCCGATATCGATACATACTCCGTGAAAATCTTCGGGTATTCTATCAGCCCTGTACACAGTCACATCTTGACCTGTGGCAGCTTCATAAAAGTTTAGAGCAAACAATTCATCGGCATGAAATGTGCCGTTATGAGTTATGATGTCTGCTTCGTGATAATTGTGTGTGAGTTTCATTGAAATCTCTCCTTAAATATTTATTTTCCAGACTTATCACCTGGTACTCTAAATATGTAAGAAAAGTGAAAGTTAAATAAACACATATAAACGCGGTGTTTTTTAAAGCGCATTTTTCAATATTTACGAAACACTTTTATGCTGACTTAGTGTATTTTTGTAAATGTACGGGTTTAAGGCGTGCAGAATTAACTGCACTTAAAGGTAATATGATTACTTATGATGGTGACGGATATTTGTGCATTGATGTCACGGTTGGTTCAAAAGGCGGTAGACCACGCCTTGCAAAAATAATCGGTGATGTTGACAGAATTAAAGAAATGATGGACAAGGCAGGTAAAAACAAAGTATTCGATAAAATTCCAAATGGCGCAGATATTCACGGGTATAGGAGCGATTACGCAACTGCGCTTTACAATAAATTCGCCCGTCCGATTGATGAAATACCTTACGATAAAATCAATAAAGGGACGGGCAAAAAATATCAGTCTGATGTTTATGTTTGCAGGGGCGAACAGAAAGGTATGCGACTCGATAAAAAAGCAATGATGATTACAAGTCAGTCTTTGGGACATTCAAGAATATCTGTGGTTGGCGAACATTACCTAAAACAACAGTCCTGATATCCTTCACGTTGGAGATTGGACTCTCTGTATTTATTTAAATTACAATTATTTATAAAATATTCCTGTACTGTAATTATTTGTTTGCGGTTTTAATTCAATCAAAAATGCTTTATAAAGCCACTCGGGGAGAGTGGCTTTACTGCTTTATTTAGGTAAACTTTCGTTTTCTGTGAGCATATTTAACACATAGGATACACGCTCTTTGGTTATGGGAGTGTCTTTATATCTTTTTTCGCTCATTCTGTCCCATGTTTTTTTCGTAAAATCATGTGTTTTTGATGGATTTTTCGATTGTATCCATGCTATTTTTTCGGCAACGGATATTTCCTGATTAAGGTATGGAATGTCCCATTTGCCGGATTTAAATCCTGCAATACAAAGACAGAGCATTTTCCATAAATCGTTATCACTTATGGTTGTTTCAGAATTTATTACTTCGTCAGGAGTATCATTGAGTTCTTTGAAAAAATCCTTCCACTCTGAAACAGTCCTTAATGATTTGTGGTTTTCTCTCACCTTGCGATACATTAAGAATTCATTGTTGTTTTTATATGGTGTTGTTTCTATGTGAGCTATTTCATATGTAACACCGTTTATTGTTGAATAACATGGCTTGAGTGTACTTTCAACAGGCTTTCTTTTCATATCGTACGCCAAGGACACATACTTCGTTTCTTTTTCCACAAAATATTGTTTACCTTGTTTGATATCATCAAATGAGGTATATGTGTTATATTCTGAAAAAAGACAGCCTGTTCTTGTTGCGGCAGATTCAAAAAATGCTGTTCGATTAATTACATCTTCCTTGTCCAAATGTGCATACTTACGGCTAACACTTTGTTTTGCAATAACTCCCTCGGGTTTTAAACTCACGTTAGCTCTCGTGTTAATATTATACAAATCAGTTTGTCTGTGCTTAATACTCCAAATCTCCGGGTCTTCTTCCTCGGTAATGATTTGTCGTGACTTTAACAATAAATCTTTGAAGCCGAAGAGTTCCATTTTCTCAAATTCAGTCATAGAAATATCACTAATAAGTCCGTCAGTGGTGCAACTGTACACAGTGTATCCTGCCTTCTCAATTTCTATGAATGCAGCAAATAGTACAGACCTTACAAATGAAGTTATCATTGTAGCTGATGTGGCACAGGTGATGTCGCTTGGTCCGACTTTCTTGGTATTGTTTAATTTTACCGACTGTGAAATTTTACCATAAAGTGTGTTGGTAATATATTTAAATAATTTTACAAATAGTGAATCCTTTCCATAAACTTCAGATGCGTTACACCTTGCAGAAACAAGCTCTTTGACAAAATTGCGATATGGATAAACAACAGAACCGTTCGTTTTGAGTGTATTTGCAACAATGCCATCAATAACATGAATTTCAGCACCCTGCTGTAAGGCAAGATACAACTCGGGACCTGAACAATAAACGCCTGTATTTTCTTCTAATGGATAACAAGGTGCTTCGTCGTCATCTTGCTTGTGATGTTGCAGATTAGGGAACTTACAGTCGGCAGGGAATTTGTATGTTACACATGCGAATATTGGTGCAATAGGCGAGATTTTACCATCAACAACAAAATCATTTATTGTGAGCTTTCTGTTGATTATTCTTTCAGCTATTGGATTATTCCAATCAATATTAGGTATTAAACACATAGCTGTAGGGTAGGCGGATGCTAAATCGTAATCAAAGGTTTGATAATTATGGTGTAAATCAACAGAAAAACAGCAGTTAAATCCTCCACGATATGATTTAGCGGCAAGTAAATTTAAAGTGGCACAATCGTGATTTATACTTTTTAAGGTTGTTTTAGTATCATAATACGCACCTTTAACGCTCGTAGTATTTCTGCTTTTTGAAACACCGCAATAAATAAAGTTGTAATAATCATCAGAAAAACAAGACAACTCATTCATTATACGATTTTTAGCAACGGCGCATGCACCTTTCATAAGGGTTGCCGGTATAGGGTGATTAACGCCATAAATAATAGACATATATAATAAACCGGCATGAGAATAATCGCAGACAAAATTAGCATACATAGATGGAGAAAATTCAATAACACTCTGCAAATTTTTGTAAAAGTTTGATTCAAATTTAGTTTTAGAATAATCAAATAGTTTCATTCCGATACTTTTACCTAAAGTCAAATAACTATCGTTACCAAAGCAATTAAAGGCACTAATATCACGAATAGATAAATTACAACAATAAAAATAATTTTTACCACTTTTATGATAACTACTGAACAAAGTACGAATAGGTTTACAAGTATATAATGAATGTTCTCTGCATTTTAAATTTTTATTAAATATAAAGTTTTTATGCTTTTCAGATTTATAAGTCATTGATGAAAATAACTTTAAACCCATATCAGTAAGAATAGTAACATCATGAATTGTATATTTTGTTTTATTAATATTAATAAGATATTGTTTTTGATTTTCAGAATTATTAAAAATTATTGATGTTGGTTTATTATTAATAAAAGCGTATAAACCATTATTAATAGCAACGCTGTAATCATTTGTAATTGACACAATAGGAGTACCATCAACATCTAATTTATTAATATAACTATATAAAAAACATTCATTACTATAATTCCTTTTAATATTCATAATGTCTAATACAATACCAATAATAAAATTAAAATCTAAAAATTTATTAATATCGTTAAAAGGAAAAATTAGAATGGTTGTTATAAAATCATCAATAATATATGAAAGATTATAACTTAAAATGTTGTTATTACTAATCCAACAGCAGCAACAACGTATAATGATATTTGCTTTAGAAATAACACGCATTTCGTTTAAGAACTCAAAGCTTGCGTTAAAGTAGTTTTTATAACTCAATGGTGTGGTGGACGGAATTAAACTATCCACCACACCCTTCTCACTCTTTTTATCGCAAATCGGTGGATGCTCTGAAACCCTTGATACTACTGGGGTTTCGGGACTGTCAATTATGCATGAGTTGAATTCATGCATAATTGACTGTGTTTTTTTGAATATTGTACAGTAGTTGTTATAGTCGGCAAATCTTTTTCCTGCATCGACTTTTTCCCAGCCATCTTTCTTGAGTTTATCAGTAAATTCTTCGTCAAAAAATTCTTTGTTCAATTTTTTATTCTCCTTAATTTTTAAAATTTGAAGTTTCCCTTCTATAAATAAACTTGTAAGATGAAGGTTCATTTTTCTTTCAACTTGATTGTTGGGATGAAGAAGGAAAACTCCTCATGGAGAATATGTCATAATTTTTTTTGAAAGTGCCTTTTTAAACAATTATATAGTATATATATACTTATATATAAAAAATCATATATATTTTTGCAAAAAATATTTGTTCTTTAGTTAAAATCACATTTGCTTTTTCATATGGTTTATATTATAATGAGACAAATGATAATAAAGGAGATGTGTGTTGTGAAGTGTCAAAATGAAAATTTGGACATAAAAGAAAACCACTTGTACGATTTGGACAAGCGGTTACTTTCGATTCTCCTTAAAGACAATACCACAAAGAAAAATAAGATGTATTAATAAAAAGCAAAGGGTAAGAACTATGGATAATGATTTTTATAAAAATATACAGATAAGGGCAGCAAGCAAAATAAATGAATTTTTAAATACTTCAAATGATTTTGCAAATTATTATTTTAAACATTGTGAAGAAATTGTTGCATATTGTAAAAAACGGAAATTTTGAGCACATGGAATATTTACTTTTTGTACATTAATGTAAAATATACAATAAAATTGATAGTATTTTAACTGTTTGAGGACTTTTTTATGGATGAAAAGATTGTAACCATTGTTGACCACAAAAAAGAAAAAGAAGAGAATACATACAAGAAAAATCGTGCTGTAATATACGCAAGGTATAGTTCCGATGCTCAAAGCGAAACGAGCATAGAACAGCAAGTAAAGATTTGTATGGATTACATTACCGAAAAGGATTACGAATACATTGCAACATATTCAGATTTTGCTTTGACAGGACAATACTCAAAAACCAGACAGCAGTTTATTCAAATGATAGAGGATGGTAAAAAGGGAGCTTTTGATGTATGTGTTGCAATTACGTTAGACCGTGTAAGCCGTGAGGGTGATGATACTTACAAAACTCATAAACAAGCACTTAAACAAGGTGGAGCAAGATTTGAGTATGTAACACAAAATATTCAAAACGATATCGGTGGAGCTTTTTATGAAACTATGCTCGCAACAAAGGCAAGCCAGGACATTGTAGTTCTTAGAACCCATGTCAACAGGGGGATGCGTTATAATGCGATTGAAGGATACTATAATGGTGGAAGAACATTACCGATTGGATTTGAGAAATTTAGTGTTGGTCATGTTGGCGGAAGCAAAAGAGAAAAATATTGTATCCGACCTAACGAAAGTCAAAAAGAATTCATTAAAACCGCATTTGAGTATTACGCAAATGGGAAATCTACTGCTGAAGTTGCTGAGTATTTAAACTCAAAGGGAGTAAGAACAACCATAGGCAAGAAATTGAATTGTGATACAATTTTAAGAATGATTTCAAATCCGATTTACAAAGGGATAAAAATCAGTAAATTTGACAATGCCGAAATAGAACAAACAATAGAAGTCGGAAATTTTTGTGAACCGATAATTCCCGATGAACTTTGGCAAAGAGTACAAAACATACGCGAAAAAAGGCGACACAAAGGAGCTGAAAAAACTGCAAAGGTTAAATACCTTCTAAAAGGTAAACTCTTTTGTGGTAAGTGCGGTTCTGAAATGGTTGCCAGTGGAGGAACAAGTAAAACCGGGAAAAAGCATTATTACTATGCATGCAAAAGAAATAAAAGAGGTAAAGGCGAAGATAAATGCCCTAAAAAGAGCATAGACAAGTACTTAATTGAAACCGCTGTGATGGATGTTGTATCTGAATGGATTTGGGACAAAGATAGAATCGACTTTTATCGTGAAGCTGCTCAAAAAGTTGAAAATGAAAAAGGTCTAAACAAGGATATTGTTAGACTAAAAAAGGAAATCAGCAAATTAAAACAGAAAAAAAGTTTGGCGATGGATGCATTCCTCGAAACAGAAGACGACGATTATAAAATTCGAGCCAACGAGTATAGGAAGGAAATAGAAAAATCAAGCAAGGAATTAGAAGCTTTGGAAAGATTGGAAATTCGCAACGATACTGCAGATGATTTTTATTATCAGGTGAGTTGTGTGATGAAGATGTGGTCCGAAATGATGTGTACAGACGAAGGAAGAAAGTATATAATTCAGTCATTTGTTCATAAGATAATTATTCATGATGCTAAGCCAGAAGACCCAGATAAAATAAAAATAGAGATTATCATTAGAACTGATTTAGATTCTAATATAGCAGACTCTATAGATGTAGAGCTCGATTTAGGTGTTCAACATCAACTCAGTCCGGGTCACCAAGTCGGGTTAAAACCCGACTTATTTTTTGCGGATGTAGCTCATCTGG
>DCGX01000030.1:2635-18099 GCA_002315505.1 Ruminococcaceae bacterium UBA1767 | reverse complement strand
TTCGAGCCTCGTCATCCGCTCCAAACAAGCAGACACCCATTAGGGTGTCTGCTTTTCTTTTGTGATGAGGCTCGAAAAGGACGGTATGCGAAGCATATTTCAACAGTCCGGTGAACTGTTGAAAAGTCCGTGTGCGTGTCGGCGACCGAGTCGCCGAGCGAGCCTCGTCATCCGCTCCAAAAAAAAGCAGATACCCAACCGGGTGTCTGTTGTTTTTTTTACGTGCTCTAAAAGAATGATATCAGAGGACCGAAATGGTATAAAAATAACACGACGAAAAATTCGCCGTGTTTATTTTTTTTATTCGCCAACTGTAATCTGAAGAATTTTAAGCGCATCGGCACTGTTGATTCTGTGGTCTGAGTTTATATCAGCAAGAGCCTTTTGTGCGGCTGTAAGTGTTTTAAGATTTACAACGCTCTGAAGAATAAGAAGTGCATCGGATGAATTGATTTTCTTATCCATAGTTACGTCACCGAGCTGATACTGTTCGGATTCGACAATTTGAATATCAAACGAAGCCTTAATTTTGCTGTTACCGGGAACATAAACATTAATCTTATTTGTTCCGACAAAGAAGTTGCCGAGTGCGGGATTTGCATATATATTCTGATGAATTGTGTCACCATGTTCTTTAGTTTCTTTGTAGGTTATTGTTTGTGTAGTGTCATCAGAGTAAAGAACAAGAATTGAAAGTCCTGTTAAATCAAGCATACCTCTGTCAGGATACTGGTCTGTATAAAATCCGCCACTGTGGAAAAATGAAATCTTGCTGTAAGTCTTATTCTGATATGTAAATGTAGCATCCTTCGTGTAAACGAATGTACCTATTCCATCATCTTCAGGGAAATCATAGTAACCATAGTCCCAATCGGTGCCTTGATAATAAACTAATTTGGTCGGCTTTGTAAGTACTGTAACCGCAAGAATTGACGTTGCCGAAGAGTGTATCGAAAGAGTAGCTAAGCATGAAAACGCAAAGATACAGGAAAGAAAAACTGATGTTAATTTTTTAAGAATTTTCATAAGAACATCTCCTTTGTATTGTAACTACATTATATATTTATTTTAGTCACTTGTCAAATTAAAATCCGGAATAAAATTTTTGTCAGATGATGACAATTCCTGAATGTATGCATTTTCAAAGCCAAGCCTGTCTGCATAGTCGATAATTGTATTGTATTCCCTTTGCGAGAGCTTGCGATTTATTGTCGGATAATCTTCAGCCTTCCAGCAGGGAAGGTACTGTCCCATAAGGCTGATAATTGTTTCGCTAGGCAAATTAGCTTTAATCCAGTCCATAGCCTTCATAGCCTGGCTTATGTTTCCGGGTAAAACCATGTGACGGACAATGATACCCTTTTGCAGTATTTCATTGTCAAAAATATTATCTCCGACCTGCCTTTGCATTTCAAGAACAGCCTTTGAACATATTTCAAAATAATTTTCTGCGTGGCTGTATTTTTTTGAAACCTTATCGGAAACATATTTTATGTCTGTCAAATAAATATCGACGAGCCCGTCAAGCATTTTTAAGCTATCGACACTGTCATATCCGCCTGTGTTGTACACAACGGGAATCGAAGGCTTGTATTTTGAAAGAGTTTCAGCAAGCTGTAAAGCATAATGTGTCGGACTGACAAGATTTATGTTGTGAGCACCCTGCTCCTCAAGACTTTTAAAAATATCAATCAGTTCATTTTCGGAAATATCCTTTCCTTTAAATTGCTGACTGATTTCAAAATTCTGACAGAAAACGCATTTTAATGAGCAACCCGAAAAGAAAACCGTTCCGCTTCCGTTTGTTCCGCTGATGCAAGGCTCTTCCCAGAAATGCAGAGCCGCACGTGCAATTTTGTAACCCGTATGCACACCGCAGACACCGACCTTTTCGTCACGATTGATATTGCATTTTCTCGGACACGCATTACAAATCTGCATTTTTAATCACCTCACAAATTTTATATGAGCCGTCAACACGATTTCTTTCGGAATAGTCAATGACGTAAGCGGTGCTCTCGATAAAGCGTACCTGTGCCTGCCGATTTGCCTGTTGAGTTCCGTTTTTGATGAATCGGCCCGATTTTGCGTGACGGGATGAAAGAAATCGAAGCCGTGACGGAAGCACTTCACTTTTCTCCGAGGAATAAAAATCGAGCAATAAAATTCTGTCAAAATCTTCAGCATATTTTTTTGAAAAATCACTTAAAAAATCGAACAAAATTTTTGTTGAAACAGGAGAAAAAGTAAGAGCATTTTTTTCAAATTCTTCTGCAATTTTCAGGAACATTTCAAACGGAGAATTGAAATAATTTTCAAGTAAATTTAATGTACGGAAAAATCTGTTTGAATTGTAAAATCTTTCGACAACATCTTCAATTTTTTTGAGGAGAAGAATATCGTCGAAGGATAAATATTTTGTGGAAATAATTTCATACGGCGGATGCTCTGAAAAAATCAACTCGTGCTCAGCTTTAATATTATTGAGCGGTGCACCCTTGAGCAGTTTTAAAAAACCGAGCTGTAATTGATGCGATTTCAATGCATAAGTTTCGTTAAAGGATTGCTTAAAAATTTCGAGAGTTTCGTACGGCAGACCTGCAATTAAATCTGTGTGGATGTTGATTGTGCCGAGTGAAATTAATTTTTTTATATTCTCAAAAAGTCTTTGATTGTCTGTATGTCTGCAGCACTCATCAAGCGTTTTTTTGTTAGTGGATTGTATGCCGATTTCAAGCTGAATTTGTCCGCACTTTGCCTTTGAAAGAACAGAAATTGCATCATCGTTAAGCAGGTCCGCACCGATTTCAAAATGAAAATTTGTGTCGCAATTTTTTGCGTTTTCGATTATATAATTCCATATTTCAACGGCTCTTTTTTTGTTGCAGTTAAATGTTCTGTCAACAAATTTAACCTGATTTACATTGTGACGAATAAAAAAGTCGAGGTCACTTTTTACTCTGTCCATTGAAAGCTCACGCACTTTTCCGCAGACGGAAGAAAGACAGTATGAGCACGAAAACGGACAACCTCGTGAGGTTTCATAATAGATAATTTTGTTGTGATAATTTTCAATATTTTCATCGTTGTACGGCAACAAAAATTCTGACAAATCTTCTGCATTTTCGCACATAATTATTTTGCCGTTTTCTGAAAAATTCCATTCGTCGGGATTGTCGAAATTATTCAGCTTACAAATAAGCGAATAAAAAGCTCGTTCTCCTTCGCCTGAAATCACATAGTCGCACCACTCAGGTGCATCGCAGTAAGAAACCTCGGGACCACCGAGAATAATTGTGCTTTCGGGCATAGCTTTTTTTATGTATCTGCATAGCTTTTCGACGAGAGAAATGTTCCAGATATATGTCGAAAAAGCGAAACAATCCGCACCGTTAAATATTCTGTAAACGAGGCTGTCAAAGCTGTCATTAATCGATAGCTCGGTAACGCACAGCTCGGGCAAAAAAGTATTAAAATTTTTACTGTAAAAGTCATACATTGTGCTGATGTCTGCGACGGCAGGCGACGAATGTACAAACTGAGAATTCAGAGCAATCAAATTTATTTTTTTCAACTTCAGCACCTCTTTAAGTTATTATATCACAAAAAAACGACTTGTCTATATTTATCAACTGTGGTATAATATAAAAGTTAGGAGTGGTATTTATGAAAAAAATAATAGCTATGTTATTGGTGGTTTGTCTTTCTGTTTTCGGATTAACTGCCTGCTCAGATAAAAAGGCGGCAAAAACAGATGATAATACTACAAACGGAAGCGAAGTTAAGTTAGAAAAGGACACATACACCGCACAGATTGTTGTTAAGGATTACGGAACAATCACACTTGAGCTTGACGCAAAAACAGCTCTGATTACTGTTGAAAATTTCATCAGCCTTGCTAAAAGCGGGTTCTATGACGGACTTACATTTCATAGAATTATGTCGGGCTTTATGATTCAGGGCGGTGACCCCGATGGTAACGGAACGGGCGGCTCACCGAATACAATCAAGGGCGAATTTTCAAGCAACGGAGTTACAAATAATATTTCACATAAGCGTGGAGTTATTTCAATGGCAAGACAGTCGGGAAATAATGACAGCGCATCATCACAGTTCTTTATCTGCCACGCAGACAGCTCATTCCTTGACGGCGATTATGCCGCATTCGGTCATGTAACCGAGGGTAGAGGTTGTTGATAAAATCTGCGAAAATGTTCAGCCGATTGACAATAACGGAACTGTTCCTGCGGCAGACCAGCCGATTATCGAAAAAATTACTATTGCAGACTGAGGTGCGTAATTTTGTACAGTCTTGATTATATGAATCGAGTTTATCTTAAAATTGACCTGGATGCGATTTGCGACAATATCAAAGAGGTTATGAATAAGGTCGGCGACGACACGAAGGTGCTGGCCGTTGTTAAGGCTGATGCCTATGGCCACGGAGCTATTGAGGTTACAAAGGCTCTCAGCGAGGTCGGTGCATACGGCTTTGCGGTTGCGACGGTCGGTGAGGCACTTGCTTTAAGAAGAGCAGGTATTGCAAAGCCTATACTTATTCTTGATTTTGTTTTCCCGAATCAGTTTGAAACGATAATCCGTAACGATATTATGCTTACTGTTTTTCAGTACGATATTGCAAATCAGCTCAATGAGGTTGCTGAAAGAATGGGTACAACTGCCCGAATTCATATTAAGGTTGACACGGGTATGGGCAGAATCGGATTTGTTCCGTCAAACGAAAGTGTTGACGAGGTTTACAGAATTTCTCAGCTTCCGAATATTGAAATTCAAGGTATTTTTACTCATTTTGCCTGTGCTGACGAGGCAGATAAAACTTCAATGAACAAGCAGTACAGTATGTACAGAGATTTCGTTGATAAGGTTGAGGCAATGGGAGTTAACATACCTGTCAAGCACATTTGCAACAGTGCCGCAATAGTTGACCTTGATGACGGATATCTCAATATGGTGCGAAGCGGAATTGTAACCTACGGACTTTACCCGTCAGATGAGGTTGATAAGACAAAGCTCAATATTCGACCTGCGATGGAATTAAAGAGTGTTGTTATTAACGTAAAGACAATTCATAAGGGCGATACTGTCAGCTACGGTTCGACCTATGTTGCGACTAAGCCTACGGTTATTGCGACAATTCCCGTCGGCTATGCGGATGGTTATCCGAGATTGCTTTCAAACAAGGGATACGTGCTTATTCACGGCAAGCGTGCGAAAATTACGGGCAAGGTTTGTATGGACCAGTTTATGGTTGATGTAACCGATATTCCGGGTGTTTCAATCGGCGATTCAGTAACACTTATCGGTAAAGACGGCGACGAATGTATTACCTGCGAGGAAATCGGTGATATTTCGGGCAGATTCAACTATGAATTTTTGTGCTGTATTACAAGACGAGTTCCGAGAGTGTATCTGAGAAATAACAAAACTATAAAGATTGTGGACTACTTAGAATGATTAACACAGATAAAACAAATGTTATGCGTATACTTGACCAGAAAAAAATCAAGTATGAACCGCATTTTTATCCTCGCGGTGAGGATATTCCGACCGATGGAATTACGATTGCGAATTTTTTAGAAAAGGATGTTGCAACTGTTTTTAAGACTCTTGTAACCCGTTCTGCGAGCAAGCAGTACTACGTTTTTGTTATTCCTGTTGCAGAGCATCTTGATTTAAAAAAAGCGGCAAAGGCGGTCGGAGAAAAGTCTATTGAAATGATCAGACAGGACGAGCTTCTTCCGCTTACAGGCTACATTCACGGCGGATGCAGTCCTATCGGAATGAAAAAGAAATTCCGCACAACATTCCATCGGAGTGTGACCGACCTTGAAACCGTGACACTAAGTGCAGGCAGGGTAGGGGCACAAATAGAAATTGCACCAAACGAATTGATTAAGTTCGTCGGTGCAAGGACAGCAGATATAATAGTATAAAAAGTCGGGCTTAACGCTCGACTTTATTTTTTAATATAAATCCTATTGCTGCGCCAATCATTGCGCCCAGAATAATATTTATTACAAAGCTAACTCCTGTTATTACTGAAATTATTGCTCCGACTATACCGCCCAGCAACAGGAAAATCAGCACGAAATATCTGCTCATATTATCAGTCCTTAATTGCCTTCATTGCACTTTGCACGAGGCTCATATTTGCGTTTACCGTGATGGTTCTGACGGCAACTTCATTTCCGTTTTTGTCAACAAGAGTTGCTGAAATTGTTGTTGTGCCGTCACCGACAGATGTTACAATTCCTTCGTCTGTAACCGTTGCGATGCTTGTGTCAAAGGATGTCCACTCAACGTGTCCCTGAGTTTCGTCATACGTTGCAGTGACCTTTGCGTTCGATTTGTAATTCAAATCAAGCGTATCGTATGAAAGTGTCAGCTTGTCATCCTGCTTGTTAACCTCGTAGATTTCCTTTTCCGTGATTATATTCATCCATGTAAGCTCAACGTACGGCTGATGAACATACATTACGGTTTTGAGCTGATTGACAAGTGCCTTTACGTCACTTTTGTTTTCTTTAATGAGCTTTTTGACGGCTTCAACAAGCTCTAAAAGTCCGTCAATTTCCTTTTGAGTGAGTTCCTTGCCGACACGGCTTTCGGAAAGCTCACGTGCAAGATAGGAACGGATTCCGTTTGATTTAATTTCCGACATATTATCGGGTAACACACACAATGCAACAGCACTGAACATAACACCTGCGGTCTGAAGTGCCTCGGGCGCACCTAATTGCTTGCCGAGATACTGACCTGCAAGATAGATTAATCCGCTTTCATAATTTTCTACGTAGTAATCAAGGTCCTTAAAAAGAACATCTGCCGCTGTTTCAATAAAGCTGTCGAGAATTGCATCAACTGAGCGTGTGCTTTCCTCATCGTAGAAAACTGCGCTTGCTTTTTTGTGGTTGACCTTCATCATACTGTTAAATTCAGTACAGAGTTTGTCGTAGTATTCATCATAGTTTGCGAGCTTTTCGGGTGACGGCAGGTTGTATTTTATACCGTAAAGCGAATAGCCCCACTTTGTCATAAGATATTTTGTAACATAGTCATTCGGATTAGCAAGATTGAAAATGTTTTTGTATTCGTCCTTTTCAATGTTTGCACTCCTTGTGCACTGAGGAGCCTCAAAGGTGTAACCGTAAATATCACTGAGAGCAATGTTCTGCCTTGCGATGTAGTCGGTGTCCTTTAACAGCTTGACGTAAGTACCGTCATCGAGTGCGGCGGTAGTGAGATTGGCGACCGAAGCACCACGGCTGTAGCCGGGTATAAGGAGCTTTACTCTGCCTGTGATTTTATTCTGCTTGAAATATTCGTTAATGTAGCCGATTGCGAGGTCTCTGCCGATTTCAAAGCCCTTGTGATTTTCACCGAGTCCGACACGCATATTTCCGCCCCACTCCATACCGTAGTTTCCACTGCGGATTGTGGCACAGACAAGTGTGAATTTTTCACCGTTGACAGTCATTTCCTTTTTTCCGAAGGAAACACCGATTGTGTCATAGTCTTCGGTTTCATAGCCGAGTGACTGAACCTCAAAGCCTGCCTGCTCATACATATTAGCAATGTTGCCGTCAAGGTCTTCCTTGTCAAAGGATTTGAAAGATGCCATAGCAAGCTCAAGCGAGAAAGTTGCTATTTTGTGGTTGTATTTGTATGAGCTTTCACCGAACCATTCGTCCTTCGGAAGCTCAAATGGGTAAGTCAGACTTTCTGCGAACCAGTCGCACTTAAATGTACCCTCGTTTTCGTTATCATTTTTGTCATTGGCCGCATAGCCTGTCGGCATAGCAAAACAGGTAAGTGTTATAGCAACGGTAAGAATTACCGATAATATTCTTTTAATAATTTTGTTCACTGGCATTCACTCCCGTCTAACATACTACCATAATTATGCAGAAAAATAAATAAGAAATTATTTAATAATTGTGAATTTTTTGTTGCGAAGAATTCTTTTGAGGTCTGCGTTTGTTTTTATTGGTTCTTCTGTGATGATTCCGCTCATATTTTCTATGTGCGATTCTCTGTGAAAATCCGCACCGCCCATACGAATCTGCATATTGTTCTTTTCTGCCCATTTTTCGGCTTTTTCGTTTATTCCGTCCTTTTCTCCCTTTGCGTTGTAGATTTCACAGCCGTCAATATATTTCGGGTTGCAACGATAAACATAAGGTCTGAACGGGTGAGCCTGAAGAAAAATCAAATCGTTTTCCTTTGCAAGAGCGGAGAATTTTTTCGGATAATATGTCATAAGATTTCCGTTGTTGCGGATAAAAGCCTCGTCAATTCCGTAGATAAGATAATCGTTCGGATTAAGATAAAATCTCAGCTCCATACCAAGCAAAACCGTAAAATCATCGCCCGCACATTCGAGAGCTTTTCTGTAGCCCGACAGGTAAAAATCGACCTCGTTTTGCGGATAAAAAAGATGATGCTTGCGGAAGGTAAGCTCAGAGTAATGGTCTGTGATTACAATTCCGTCATAGCCGTGTTCTTTATAGTTTTTTACAACGTCCTCTGCACCCATAGCGGCACATTGGCTTACTTCTGCTGTGTGGCAATGAAGCTCATATTTGTAGCTCACAACAGCACCTCCTGAAAAATGAAAGGCTGCCTTGCGACAGCCTTGTTAAATTACGTCGGTTTATTTGTCAACTCTGCTCATAATGTCAGCGAAAACAGTTGAAAGTGTCTTTGCTGAGGAGTAACCCATAGAGTTTGTTTCGTGATAGTGACCATTGCCGAATCTGTCCTTACCATTGCTGAGATACGGCTGTGTTTCGTTGAGAACAAAATCGTTCGGCGGAACAACATAACCTGTCATATCGTTTGTAACACCGCAGACCATAAGATTTTCATCGTTTGCGATTTCAACAAATGTCGGCGGATTGATTTCGGGACCTCTGCCTGTTGTTGATGTTTCTGCATCAGCTGCCTTGCCGTAAGCAATCTGCGGGAAGCACTCGCCCGGACAAAGAAGTACCTGCTGAGTACCGATTTTCATATAAGTCATTTCCGAAATAAGAGCAAGACCAAGCTCACTTGATTTACTTGCCGAGAACTTTGAGCTCATAACCTTGAGCATTGCAAGGAAAGCAAGAACAGAATTGTCTGCATGATAAGCGAATTTCTGCTGAAGAACTGTAATTTCGGCAGGCATCTTTTCGTCGTTGTCAATGCTGAGAGCAGCCGTACCGAGAGTAACACCTTCCTTTTCTGTTCTCTCCCACTTGTCCTCAAGCTCAGGGAATCCCGGGTCAACAGCACCGATAGCACCGATACTGTAAAGAACATTAACGTCCTTCTCCTTGTAGATTGTCTGACGAAGGAAGTACGGGTAATCAGCTGAGCAAAGAGTGTTCTTGCCGCCGAGTGTGTTAGGATGAGCGGCATAGTTTAAGAACCATGTTTCCTTTGAACCGTTGTCGGGAACAAAGCGGATTCTTGTCAATGTGTCGTGAAGCACCATTGTTGCACGTTTTGCAATCTGTGCGTCGGGAACGTGAGTTGTACCTACGAACAAATCGCCGATTGTCTTGTTATCATAAGCCTCAAGACAAGCCTCTTTAACTGTCTTGAAAATCTTCTGCATATATGTATCAACTTTACCTGTTTTCGGAAGTCTGCCCCAGTAACCAACTGTGTCAAAACCGCCGTGAGTATGTGAACAGCAGATGTTGATAGCCTTGCAGTTTGCCTTCTTTGAGAAATCATCAAGTGATGCACGGATAAGGTTTACTTCTGTGTTTGTAAGACCGATGAAGTCGGCAGAAACCATCATAATTCCGCCCTCAGCACCAAGACCTAACCACATAGCACTTACTGTTATGTTATCGTGGAAGCCTGTCATATCCTGAGCCATCTTGTGACCTGCGATATAATATTTCTTTTCATTGAAATCGTCAGGCATAACTTCCTTAACAGCACAGCCTACTTCGTACTTGCCGTCAGCGTTTTTGATTGTAACAGGCTCTGCCTTTTCGATTACAGGCAGTTCACCTTTTTTGTTGAGCTTTTTACCTTTATTAGATGTAATTTTAACAACCGCTTTAGAAGCGAGATCTGCAATATCCATAATCATATACCTCCTTTGTATATTCATTTTATTATATCATATAATTTCTTTTTTAACAAGTATTTTAAGACAAAAAAAGAGAGCCGTTGCGAAAGCAACAGCCCTCCGAAAATTTTAAATTGATTAGAACTCAATATGAGCAAATGTTCCGTTGCTTCTGTCAAAGATTGTCCATGTCTTTGAAAGACCAACCTTGCTGATTACACTGTTTTCACCAACTGAAACGTGAAGGATACCATAGATATCTGCGTAACCGCCGATATCAATTTCGCCCTCAAAGTCTAAGCCTGAAGCAAGCTCAACAAGATAGTCAACAGGAACTGTGTATGTTGAATCGACAACGATGTTGCCGTCCTTGTCAACAAGACGTGCTGTTGCCTCAACATAAGCACCTACACCACCGTCAACGCCTACGTCAACAAGTGGGTAACCGTAAAGGCCGAGAGCTACGTCAAGACCGAGGCAAACCTCAAATGTGCCGTAAATGTCAACGTGACGGTCAACAACTTTTGACTCGTTAACTGTGCTTACCTTGTTGTTGATAATCTGAACACCATGATACTCTTCTGACTGAATAACGATTTCCATTCTGCCGTTTACGCCGATGTTGAGAAGAACATCAAATGTAACGGTAAGCGGTGTTGAACCGATTGGAAGTGTGAATGTGAAGAGCTTGATTGATGTAGAATCGAGCTTTGCAAGGTACTTGTTAGCAAGGTCAACGAACTTGCTTTCGCCTGAAAGCTTTTCACCAACTGTTTCATAAGCCTTACCGATGTCCTGTGCATATGAACCTGTGATAGATGTTGTGTCCTTAAGGTCATAGTCAAAGTTGAGATAAACTTCGTTGAAGTTGAACTTAGCGATATTCATATCAGCCTTAGCATCAACTGTGAGGTTTGTCAAAGAGTATGACTTTGAAAGTGCAACACCATTGCAAACGTTCTTTGAAACACTGAAATCAAGACCTGTGTCAGTAATCTTAGCCTTAATCTTAAAGCCGCCTACTGAGAAGCTGACATTAGCGAGCTTTTTAAGAGTTTTCAAAACATCTTCCTTAGAAAGCTTGTTGATGTCAAGAGTGCCGTCGTTGATAACATCGCCGTTGCCGTTGAGAATCATAGCAGAAGCAAAGTCAACTTCGCTCGAGCCTTCGTAATCGATTTTCTCGATAACGTCTTCAATAGCAGCAGGAGAGTTAGTGATAACCTTCTCACCGCCTACTTCTTCAACAGCCTCAACTGTGTAAGCTGCACCTGTGAGAATTTCGTCAGACTGTGCAAGAACATACTTGTCACCGACTTCGAGATCTGTATCATCGGGAACGATGATTGTATCTCCGTCGAGAGTATACTCGTCAACTGTCTTAACACCGTCTACGAGTAAAACAGAGTTCTTCTCTTCGTCGATTTTACCGCGAAGCTCAACAGCCTTAGCAATGGCAGCATCAACATCAGCCTTATCCATTGCGCTGAGGCTTAATCTGCCGAGTGCGTCGAGAGAAATGATTTCGTTCTCAACAGCGGCAGAAACCTTAGCAAGGTTTGCGATTTTTGCAGCATTTCCGATTGCAACTGTGATATCGTCAGTTTCAATACCTGCTGCGTTAACAAGAACCGTAGCTACGAATTCCGGCTTTACAGATGCGTACACATCGATTGTTTCGTAGTCAACGAGAACGTCATATTTAGCAGCTGTTGCAACAGCGTCGTAATACTCGTCGCCTACTTTAAGGCCGTACACTTCTTTACCCGAATCATCTTTTGCATAGCCAAAAGCTTCATCAACCTGAGCCAAAAATTCGCCTGTTGGTACAGTTGTTGTTCCCGGCATCACGAATCCCGGGAAGATGCTCGTCATAACAAGCATCATGATGGACATAAAGATTGCGAGAATTTTTGTGGACATAATTTTTCCTCCTTTTTTTATTTTCGAGGATAAATATGCAGATGTATGAGAAATGATATAACGTTAGTACCATTTTTCAATTAAAGTCAACCGAAATAAACACCATCCGATATTAACCTCATTGTCATTATAGTATGCTTGTTGTGAATTTGCAAGCATTTTTTTATCATTATTAGTAATTTTTGTATATATTTACAATAGCGAATAACAGTAAAAATGCCTTGACATTTTATAAAAATTGCTATATTATATAAAGGATAGTGAAAAGCTATGATAAAGACAGTATGCCTTGTGCGAATTTTCAGCGAGTCGGGGACGGTGCAAGCCCGGTAAGATGTACACTTTGCAGAATATCACTTTTGAGCTGCGGACTGAATTTTCAGTAAGTCTTGCCGGTTGTCCACCGTTAACGGGAACGCATATGAAGTATGTTGAATAGGTGGTTACAAGTAAGTCTTGTCCTGTTTTAACGGGGCGGGATTTTTTATTTTCCTGTTCACAAGAAGGAGTATATTAAAATGTATAAGAAAGTACCTACCAATCTGAACTTTGTTGAGCGTGAAAAGGCTACTGAAAAGTTCTGGAAAGAAAACAAAATCTTTGAGAAAACCTGTGAAAAGCAGGGCGAATCATACGTATTCTATGACGGCCCGCCGACAGCTAACGGCAAGCCGCATATCGGTCATGTTCTTACACGTGTTATCAAGGATATGATTCCTCGTTACCGTACTATGAAGGGTTACCAGGTTCCACGTAAGGCAGGCTGGGATACACATGGTCTTCCTGTTGAGCTTGAGGTTGAAAAGCTCCTTGGTCTTGATGGTAAAGAGCAGATTGAAGAATACGGACTTGAGCCTTTCATTGAGAAGTGTAAGGAAAGCGTTTGGAAGTACAAGGGTATGTGGGAGGATTTCTCATTCACAGTCGGCTTCTGGGCAGATATGAATGACCCGTATGTTACATACCATAATACATATATTGAATCTGAATGGTGGGCATTGAAGCAGATTTACGAAAAGGGACTTATCTATAAGGGATTCAAGATTGTTCCTTACTGTCCTCGCTGCGGAACTCCGCTTTCATCTCACGAGGTTGCACAGGGATATAAGACAGTTAAAGAGCGTTCAGCTATTGTTCGCTTCATCGTAAAGGGCGAGGATGCGTTCTTCCTTGCTTGGACAACAACACCATGGACACTTCCGTCAAACACAGCACTTTGTGTAAATCCGACAGAGCAGTATGCAAAGGTTAAGGCTAACGACGGCAAGACATATTATATGGCAGTTGCACTTCTTGACAAGGTTCTCGGACCTTTGGCAACCGAGGATAAGCCTGCTTACGAAATTATCAAGACCTTCGTTGGTACAGAGCTTGAGGGCATGGAGTACGAGCCACTCTTCAAATGTGCAGGCGACAGAGCCGCTCAGCAGAAGAAGAAAGCTCACTTCGTAACCTGCGACAACTACGTTACAATGTCAGACGGTACAGGTATCGTTCACATTGCTCCTGCATTCGGTGAAGATGACTCACGTATCGGCAGAAATTATGACCTTCCTTTCCTTCAGTTCGTTGACGGCAAGGGTAATATGACAGCAGAAACTCCGTACGCAGGACTTTTTGTTAAGGAAGCAGACGTGCCTGTTCTTACAGACCTTGAAAAGCAGGGACTTCTCTTTGACGCTCCGAAATTTGAGCATGACTATCCGTTCTGCTGGCGTTGTGATACTCCGTTGATTTACTATGCACGTGAGTCATGGTTTATCAAGATGACAGCCGTAAAAGACAGACTTATCGCAAATAACAATACAATCAACTGGATTCCCGAAAGCATCGGTAAGGGACGTTTCGGTGACTGGCTTGAGAATGTTCAGGACTGGGGCATCAGCCGTAACCGTTACTGGGGTACTCCGCTCAATATCTGGGAATGTGAATGCGGTCACAGACATTCAATCGGCAGTATTGAGGAATTAAAATCAATGTCAGACAACTGTCCTGACGAAATTGAGCTTCACCGCCCGTACATTGATGAGGTTACAATCAAGTGTCCTGAGTGCGGAAAGCAGATGCATCGTGTTCCCGAGGTTATTGACTGCTGGTTCGATTCAGGCTCAATGCCGTTTGCACAGCATCATTATCCGTTTGAGAACAAGGATTTGTTCGAGAAGCAGTTCCCGGCAGACTTCATTTCTGAGGCTGTTGACCAGACAAGAGGCTGGTTCTATTCACTTCTTGCAATTTCAACTCTTATCTTCGACAAGGCTCCGTTCAAGAATGTTATCGTTTTAGGTCATGTTCAGGATGAAAACGGACAGAAGATGAGTAAGTCAAAGGGTAACGCAGTTGACCCGTTTGAAGCACTTGAAACCTACGGTGCAGACGCAATCCGTTGGTATTTCTATACAAACTCAGCTCCATGGCTTCCGAACCGATTCCACGGCAAGGCAGTTATCGAGGGACAGAGAAAGTTCATGGGTACATTGTGGAATACTTATGCGTTCTACATTCTCTATGCAGATATCGACAAGTTTGACCCGACAAAGTACGAGCTTGATTACAACAGCCTTTCTGTTATGGATAAATGGCTTCTCTCCAAGCTCAATTCAATGGTAGCCACTGTTGATGACAACCTTGAAAATTACAGAATCCCCGAGGCTTGCAAGGCTTTGCAGGAATTCACAGACGATATGAGTAACTGGTATGTTCGCCGTTGCCGTGAAAGATACTGGAAGCAGGGACTTGAGCAGGATAAGATTAACGCATATCTTACTCTTTACACAGCTCTTGAAACAGTTGCAAAGGCAGCCGCTCCGATGATTCCGTTTATGGCTGAGGATATTTATCAGAATCTTGTATGCTCAGTTAACAAGAATGTTCCTGAAAGTATTCACCTTTGCTCATTCCCTGAGGTTAACAAGGACTTTATTGATGCCGACCTTGAGAAGAATATGGACGAGGTACTTAATATTGTCGGTCTCGGACGTGCGGCAAGAAACGGCTCAAATATGAAAAATCGTCAGCCGCTTGCACAGATGTTTGTAAATGCCGACCTTAAGCTCGATGGCTATTTCAAGGGAATCATTGAGGACGAGCTTAACATCAAGAATGTTGAGTTCGTTGATGCCGCAGATGAGCTTTCTGATTACAACTTTAAGCCACAGCTCAAGACACTCGGACCAAAGTACGGCAAGAATCTCGGCGAAATCCGTAATGCTCTCGCAGAGCTTGACGGCTCAAAGGCAAAGAAGGAGCTTGACGCAAACGGTGATATCAAGCTCACAATCAGCATCGGTGAAATTTCGCTCACGGCTGATGACCTTCTTATCGAGGCAGTGCAGAAGAGCGGATTGTTCTCAGTTTCGGATTTCGGTGTAACAGTTGCTATTGATACAAACCTCACACCTGAGCTTGTCGAAGAGGGCTTTGTTCGTGAAATCATCAGCAAGATTCAGAC
>DCGX01000030.1:0-2531 GCA_002315505.1 Ruminococcaceae bacterium UBA1767 | reverse complement strand
CAGATGAAATCTTCACAGCCGTTCTCGCAGACGGTAGGGAAGAAATCGCAGACGGATATTCGGCAGAATGGAATATTAATGGTGAAAAAGTTGCATTTACTGTTGCAATATCCAACAAATAATGCATATATTCATTATTTATGAAAAATATACAAAAAATATTCAAAAAATTGTTGACAAAATAAAATAGCGGTGGTATAGTATATCCATCAAAATAATTTGGAGGCAAAACTTATGAAAAAGATTATTTCATTACTCGCAGTTATCGCACTTGTTGTCGGCGTAGTTGCTTTGGCAGGTTGCGGTGATAAGAAGGCAGAAACAACAGAAAAGGCAAAGGTTATCGGTGTTGAACTTACACAGGAAGAATATGCTTTCGGTGTTGACAAAGCACAGCCTGAGCTTCTTGAGCAGGTTAATACATTTATCGACAAAATAATGAATGATGGTACATTTGATGACATTTGTGATCACTATTTCGGTGATGGCGAGCCGGTAATGGTTAAGTCAGCTCAGAAGGATGCTTCAAAGGATCAGCTTGTTGTTGCTACAAATGCAGGCTTTGAACCATTTGAGTATACCAGCGGTGATTCATATACCGGTATTGATATGGAAATTGCTCAGCTTCTTGCAAATGAGCTTGGTAAAGAGCTTGTTATTGATAATATGGATTTCGATGCTGTTTGTCTTTCAGTTGGTCAGCATAAGTGCGATATCGCAATGGCAGGTCTTACAGTTAAGCCTGACAGAGAGGAATTTGTTACATTCTCAAAGACATACTACAAGGCATCACAGAAGATTATCGTTAAGGGTGACGACACAACATTTGATGAGTGTAAGACAGCGGACGAAGTTCTTGCAATTCTCCAGGGATTTGATGCTTCAACAAAGGTTGGTTACCAGAATGGCACAACAGGTGGTATGTATGTAAACAACGAGAGTGATTATGCTTCAAATAATCTTAAGGTTACAACAAAGGGTTATAAGAACGGTTCTCTTGCAGTTCAGGATCTTATCAATGGTAACATCAACTATGTTGTTATCGATTCAGCACCTGCAGATTGCATTGTAAATGCTATCAATGAGGTTGCATAAATAAAATATAATTAAACAGCAAAGCCCCACTGAATAAGTGGGGTATTTGTTCTGTTAAGAGGAATTTTTTATGGGTAATTTCGACATTAAAATTGAAAAGTTTCTGAAGGCATTTATTGATAATGGTGGCTACAATAATGTTCTTACAGGCTTGAAGAATACTATGGAGATTGCGGTTATCGGTTTAATAATCGGTATTGTAATCGGAACATTAATTGCATCAATACGAGTTTTACCGAAGTATAAGACACTTCCGAACATACTTGATAAAATCTGTTCATTTTATGTGGCAATATTCAGAGGAACACCTATGGTTGTTCAGTTACTTGTGTTTTATTATGTTCTTATGCCGTTAATGGGTGTTAAAATTGATGGATTAAATGTTTCAATACTTGTTTTCGGACTAAATAGCGGTGCATATGTATCAGAAATAATGCGAGGTGGTATTCTCTCCGTTGATCCGGGACAGCTTGAAGGTGGACGCTCGGTGGGTATGAGTTATGCATCGACAATGATGAAAATTGTTATTCCACAGGCAATTAAAAATATTCTTCCGACACTTGGCAACGAATTTATTACACTTGTAAAAGAAACATCAATCGTATCATTTGTCGGTGCAATGGATCTGTATAAGGTGTTTAATGATATTGGTACAAATAACTACGAATTTATGGTTCCGTATCTTGTAATGGCTATTATTTATATTGTAATTGTTTGTATTATTTCACTTGGAATAAAAATTATGGAAAGGAGTTTGAGGAAGAGTGATAGACGTAATTAATCTTAATAAATATTTCGGCGAAAATCATGTTCTCAAAGACATTTCCATAAAGATTGAAAAAGGAGAGCGTGTGGTTGTAATAGGACCATCAGGCTCGGGCAAGTCGACGTTTCTTCGATGTCTTAATTGTATGGAAGACCCGACATCAGGACAGATAATTTTTGATGGCGTTGATATCGCAGATACAAGTGTTAACATTAACACATATAGAGAAAGAATCGGAATGGTTTTCCAGCATTTTAATCTTTTTAACAACAAGACAGTTATTGAAAACATTATGCTTTCTCCTGTTCTTGTCGAAAAAAAGAAGATAAATAAAGCAAAGAAAGATAATTTCCTGTATAAAATGGGTTTCAAAAAGCATCCATATACGGAAAATATTCCGAATAAAAAGGATGTAATTGCTGAGAAAAAAGAAGAGGCGCTGGCACTTTTAAAGAGAATCGGACTTGAAGAAAAGGCTGACGTTTATCCGTCAACTCTTTCGGGCGGACAGAAACAGCGTATTGCAATTATCCGTTCACTTGCAATGCACCCTGAGGTAATCTTGTTTGATGAGCCGACATCGGCACTTGATCCCGAAATGGTTGGAGAAGTTCTTGAACTTATGAAGGATTTGGC
This sequence comes from Ruminococcaceae bacterium UBA1767, assembly GCA_002315505.1. Classification (GTDB taxonomy): domain Bacteria; phylum Bacillota; class Clostridia; order Oscillospirales; family Acutalibacteraceae; genus CAG-488. The sequence goes on along the minus strand of DCGX01000030.1, from coordinate 34 downwards.
TAAGGAAAATATGACAATGGTTGTTGTTACTCAT
>DCGX01000033.1:5217-31551 GCA_002315505.1 Ruminococcaceae bacterium UBA1767 | reverse complement strand
TTTTTATCTCCTTTAATCAATAAATATATTTTTCGGGTATTCCCCTGTTTTCTCTTAAGATTTTTTCTTTTTTCATAAATCTGATTCTCAGTGCGGTTTTCAGATACGGAATGAAATACAATGCACCGCGATTCGGTTTTCCGTCATTTCTTTTAATCCATGCTGTCGGAACTTCCACTGTTTTTATCCCAAGTCTTAATGGTTTTAAAAGCAATTCCATAAATATCGGATGATACTGTTCTTCCCAGTTAATTGCTTTAAAAACAGCGCACGGTGCCGCAAAAAACGGCTGAGTAAATTCCGTCCTTCTCGTGACGAAAAGTACACGCAGGAAAATACCTGCGCCGAAATTCAGCACTTTTTTTAACAAATCGTAATCCTTAAAGCCGTCCTTGCTCAATCGTCTTGAACCGACTATCATATATTCGGGTTTCTCTTTTGATTGCTCAACAAATTCAGAAATCTGATACGGATTTAATTCTCCATCAGCCGCAATCGTCACGAAATGCGTTCCCTTAACCAAATCCCAGAATTCATTAAGGTTAGCTCCCGGGCCCTCATAGCTCTGGTAAAAAGCCCTGATTCTGACATCACCGTTACTGCTAGTCAGCTCATCAAGCGCCGCGTGACATTCGGGTGTGGCTCTACGACCTGCAATAATAAAAATTTCTTCCAGATCGTCATGATTGCACGTTTCAAGTATTATTTTTATTGTTTTTCTCAATGCCTCATCCTCATTAAAAGCGGTCATCAGCACTGATACCTTATGTTCATTATTACTCAAAGCTTCGCCTTCCAAACAATACTTTTTTTATTATTATTCTTCATAAAATTCCGAAAGCAGAACAGTTTTTTCGTTGTGTCTTCCAAACCAAAGGATGAAACGTCCGTAGTCCTGCCACGACATTAATTCAACATTTTTTACGATTGTTTTTGTCGGTGTTTTTGACAAATTCAAATCAGCACCTGCAAAAAAGTTTTTAAAATACAGGCTGAAATTATAGTCAGATTTTATCTCGGAAGCTGAACGCTCGGGATGTCTGATAACCGAATGCTGAAAATCGAGAAGCGCCTCTGTTTCTTCATCACAGCCAACTAAAGAGCTGATAAATCTTTTTAAATCGCTCATAAATTCATCGTGATTATAAAGACAGCGTAGGAAAAGCATTTCATCAACTTCGTATGTAATTTCACCGAATTGAGTATCGCATTCCGCAAACGGCAGCTCACCTGAATAAATCTTTTTAATACGATTATATGTTTTATTAAAAATAGCGGAAATAAATCCATCCGAATTTCTCGAGTATTCAATTAATTCCGAATAAAATTTCTTGTAAGAAATATTTTTTTCGTTGTAGAAATAAATTGCAATATAACGGGTAAGACCGAGCATATGCATCGCCTGTACGGTTATCGCAAAGAAATATGAATATATCATATCCTCAAAGCTCATCGAATCCGTCGAAGAAATTGTAACCGCAAATTCAGTTACACCCGACTCGTCATCATCGGTTTTGCAATGATACTGCAGAAACGGAACATCGGTGCATTTTATATCGAATTTTTCAACATATTCCCTGCTTCCCAAAATTGAATTCGGCAACAGCTCACAAGGATACACATTCAGGGTTTTATGCTGACCTGCAACAAGCAAAGTGTTAATTCCGTCTGAAAAGCTGTCCTTGGTTTCACCCGGAAGACCGAGAATAAGCTCGGAATAGGTGCGAATTCCTTCGGAATTATAATGCGATACAAGATGATTGAAATATTCCATATCAAGGTTGCTTCTGCCGACATTTTTAAGCACCTGCGGATTAAGACTCTGAAAAGAAAGCGTCTGCGATTTTCCGAGATTGCTCTTACTCATAAGCGAGCTGACAGCTTTGATTTCCTCCTGTCGGTTTTTAGAAAAATTAACCTTGAATTTCTGCGGATAGCCTGTTGCGTCTCTGTATTTCAGAATTTCTTCAATTATTTTTATATCACGATCAAACAGTCCGAAATTTGCATCTGCACAATAAATATACTCAATTTTATTTTCGGCAAACCAATTTAATTCGGCACAAATTTTTTTCCATGAGAATTGTCTGACTTTACTTTTCAGCTTGCCCCAATCACAAAAAGCACAGCGATTCGGACATCCCCTGTTAGTTTCAAAAATAACGGAAAAATCATATCCGTCTTTTAAAATATCATCAAAAATACCACTTGTATAAGGTGACGGATAGTCGATAAAGCAGTAGTCTTCACGAGGTGTATCAATGAGCTTTTCGTTATCACGATATGAAATATTCGAAACAGTCGAAAGCGACTGATTGTTCATCAAAGCGGTCAGAATATTTTTGAAAACAATTTCTCCCTCGCCGTGAATAAGAATATCAATATTTGAATTTTCTTCAAGCATTTTTGTGCCTGCGGTTACGTTATGACCACCGAAAATAATAATAGTTTCGGGATATTTTTCTCTGATTTTTTCGGACAATTTCCGATTGTATTCAGTGTTCCACGTCGAGCACGAAAAGGCAACAATATACGGGTCGGTGATTTTGTCTGTCGCTTTATCAAGGTTCATTCGTGTGTAAACGAATCCGCCAAGACGATATTCTTTTTTTATTTTTTCATCATCAAACGCATATGCCGCAATACAACCTGTTGCATAAGGAATATATACACTCTTTTTTACTTCACCGTAAATTGCATTTGCCTGAACAAAATAAATATACTTTGACATTTCTTCACCTATTCGACAATAATAGCCATTATTACATTTCATATAAGTATATCACCGAATGATATTTTTTTCAATAGGAAAAGCCATTTTTCCCCTTCCGTTCAATTTTAAAGCAAACAAAAGCGGACACCGTAAAGGCATCCGCTTATGAACCGAGAATTCAATTTTCATTCTGCTTAAAATCAGCATATGTCCGGAATAATGAAATTATCCTCCCGGTTATTGCAATAACGTTAAGATAAAATTACATAAATAACTTAATACACCGAATAAAATATCTTTATCTGACCAACTGTATACTGCAATATCATTAATGCATCACTTGAGTTAATTCTCCTGTCCTATTTTAATATATATATAAATTTCCCTTATAACTTTTTCATCAGTTCTTCAACATCTACTGAAAACACTTCACTTATTTTCATAATGGAAGTGCACTTTGGTTTTGAATAACTATTTTCCCATTTTGAAATAGCTTTATCGGATACTCCGATTAGTTTCCCCAATTGAAACTGAGATAAATTTCGGCTCAATCTCAATTTTCTTAAAGTTTCTCCAAATTTCTCCTCTATCATGATACACCTCCATATCCATTATATTACAGTGTAAATGTTTCTTCAATAACCAAGATGTCTACAAAAGTAGAATTTTACTGAATAAATTGCATTTACTATGGCATAAGTGTATCATATACCTACATTATTTCTTAAAAAGTGTAACGAATGTCATAAAAAATGACATGAGTGTAAAACAATTGTTGAATTATATATTTAAAAAGTATATAATTAAGAAAAAGTTCAAGGAAGATTTTATGAAAATTGCAATTTGTGATGATGAAAAAACTGCGCTTGAAAGTATTGTTTCCTGTGTCGAGGAATACTGCATTGAACGTAAAGTTGACATTGAATATGTCGGCTTCAATGACTACACCCTGCTCATACCACGTATTGATGAATTTGATTATTTTATTCTTGATTATCAGATGCCCGGAATTGACGGACTGAGCTTTGCCCAAACAATTCGTGAACAATACGGTGAAAAAAAGACAATAATTTTCGTTACTGCTTTTAAAGAAATTGTTTACGATTCATTTAAGGTCAGGGCTTACAGATTTTTGCTCAAACCAATTAATAAAAACGACTTGTTTGAGGCGCTTGACAGTTACATTTTTTCAGACGCACAGATTAAAAATCTTTCGCTGAAATTTGACGGAACCACAAACATCGTCAGTTCCGATGACATTTTATTTATTGAGGCAAACGGAAGAGATTGCGATGTTTACACCGAAGACGAAATAATTTTCTGCCATAAAAATATTTCATGGTTTGACGATGAGTTGAGTTCCTGTTATTTTTTTCGTGCTCATCGCACATATCTTGTTAACCTGAAAAAGATTAAAAAGTTTGATTGCAATTATATTGAAATGAAGAACGGATACAAAGTCAGCATAAGTTCGAGAAAATATAAGGAATTCTGCAAAATTTATCTGGAAATGAAGTGAAAAATAATATGATGATTCGTATTTTTGATATTCTTGTTTTACCGATTGCTGTTGGTCTTGTTGTCTGCCTTTTGTCGCAAATATTAGGCTTTGAATATCGTGAAAAAAAGCTCGGATTTATTGTTGCAAGCGTACTGCTGTTTATTGCAAATGTATCGGGCAATGCTTTTATTAATGATATCGTCACCGCTTCGGAAATTTCGGAAACTATTGTCGCAGTTTCATCAATTGCACTTCCGTATTTTCTTTTTAAAATCCGCAAAAAATTTACTTTTTTCTGGATAGGCTGCATAGTCTGTTCAACGGTCGATTATTTAGGCTCACTCATAACCTCTTTTGCAACAACCGAAACTGTTACGATTTCAAAGACGGCCTGCTTTATAATTTATGTAGTTTTATTTGCTACTGTTTTTGCATTCGGAAGGCTGAAAAAATTCACAGTCCCCACCGATTTTACTGATTCAATTTCGCCTGCAATTTACCTTGTGATTTTCTTTGCGGAATTCTCGTCGTATTACAAGGTTATTCTTACAAAGGATTCAAGCTTTTTTGTAGGTGTATCGAATGTTTTGACTCTGCTTTCCGCCGCATTGGTAGTGGCTTGCTTTTCGTACATAATTTTCAGGTATTCTTCTCTTTCATACAAGCAAAAGGAATTTGAATTACAGCTTCAGGCGGAGTTGAAGCACTATGAGGAAATGGTAAGCAAAAATCGTGACATAAGAATGTTCAAGCACGATTATCAGAATAATTTATTTGCACTGAATACATTTATTAAAGCAAACAGAAATGTCGAGGCACTCAAATATATCGAAGAACTGAGTGGCGAATTAAAAAATGTTCAAAATAGCTTTTCAACGGGAAATTATCTTGCAGATGCAATTTTTTCAGAGAAAAAAGAAGTTGCAACCGCAAGCAATACAAGTATTAAATTTGTCGGAACTATTCCGTCTCACGGGATTAACAGCAGTGATTTGTGTGCAATAATATCAAACGCCTTGGATAATGCAATTCGTGCCTGTGAAAACCAGCCGGGCAGTATTATTTCAGTAATCGGTGAAGAAAAGCCGAACCGATTTATTATAACATTTTCCAATCCTGTCGAAAGAAAGATTTCGATTAAAAATAACGAAATTAAAACAACAAAAAAAGACACAATTAATCACGGATTGGGACTTTCAAATGTAAAAAAGATTGCGAAAAAATATAACGGAAGTGTTCAGCTTGACTGTACGGAAAAAGAATTTTCGCTTAAGGTCGGTTTGATTACAAAGGAGAATTTACAATGAAAAAAATAATGATGAAAATTATTTCCTTGATGCTGGCTTTAATAATGATTTTCAGTATGTTTTCTGTTGCAGTATCGGCTACGGAAATCAAAGGCTCCTGCGGTAATGGAGTCGGCTGGACCTTTGATGACGAAACAGGAACGCTTACAATCATCGGCAGTGGTTCTATGACTGATTATTATTACGATGCTAAACCCGAATATTATACATACAGAAACGAAGTTACCCGTGTAATAATCCAAAGTGGTGTGACATCGGTAGGCGCTAGCAGTTTTGAATACTTTTATTATCTTGAAAGTGTTGACCTCTCAAACAGCGTTTACGAGATTGGTTCAAGAGCCTTTGAATGTTGCTCGAGGTTAAAAGAAGTTAAAAATTGTAATTCCGTTTACAAAATAGGATATTATGCTTTTTATTGTTGTACCAGGTTGGAAAAATTTGATAATTCAAACGGCGCCAGCATAAATATAACAAAATATGCTTTTTCATGCTGTACAAGTCTTAAGGAATTCAAATTTTCCAAATGTACAAACACTATTGAGGAATATGCATTCGAGAAATGCCGTAGTTTAACTTCAATAACATTCGGAAGCTCATTACGTAAAATCGATAATTATGCATTCACAGGTTGCTCTTCTGCGGAAAGTATTGTTTTTCCCGAAGGGATTGAAACATTCGGGTGTGGTTCTTTTTCATATTGCAGCAGCTTAAAAGAAGTAAATATTCCGGCAAGTCTTAAATCTGCAACTAACAACCCGTTTAGCTCGTGTAATTCTCTGGTAAGCATTAAGGTAGATGAGAACAATACCATCTTTGACAGCAGAAATGACTGTAACGCTATAATAATTACTGCTTCAGATACGCTCTTATCTGCCTGTAAAAACACTGAAATTCCGCAAGATGTAGTGCGTATCGGAGATTCTGCTTTCTACGGATGTCTTGGATTAACTGAATTGGTTTTGCCCGCAAGCATCAAATATATCTATGATTATGCTTTCGGTAGTTGTGAAAATCTTGAAACCATTATTTTGCCCGAAGGACTCAAGCAAATAAACAGGGGAGCCTTTACTCATTGCTATAATTTAAAGAATTTTAATCTGCCCGATACAGTTACAACCATAGGTGTCCGTGCATTTGAATTTTGCTACAAACTGACTACTGTCGAAATTCCCGAAAGTGTTCTTGAACTTGGTGATTTTGCGTTCAACTATTGTACCTCTCTTACACGCTTTAAATTCAATAATACTATCACGAAAATCGGTTATCACTTATTTGAAGAATGTAGATCACTTAAAGAAGTGGTCATAAACAGTGTAATTGATACAGTTGTTGAGTGTGCTTTTAAGAATTGCGGTAAGCTGACAATCTATTGCCCGGGCGACGAGAGTATTAAAGAAAACATTGAAGTCGACCCATATTATAACAATAGTTATATCGAAGCAAACTGGGTGTTTAATTATCCCGGTCACACACATACATTCACCAAGCAAATAATAAAAAAACCAACTTGTGCACAATACGGAATATCAACATACACCTGCGAGGACTGTGGCTTCAGCTATTGTGAGGCGATAGAAAAATCAGAGCATCAACTGACACATTATTCTGTTCCTAAAATCGGAACGTCATATGGCGAAGAGTACGATTACTGTCTTATATGCTATAAAAAATTCAATTCCGAAATAGTCTGCTACAACCCGACAAAAATCAGCGACTTTTCGGTCGGTGATACCTTTAACTATGGAAAATATCCGCAAAGTAAGGTTACCGATGAAGGTATTATTGAAATACTCGACAGCTACAACAAGGATTGGATAAGCTACAACTATTACAGTGGCACAGGAACATGGGACGACGGAAATATGACACCATCCGACTATATGAAATACTGCGATCTTTCATATGACGGAAATACATATCGCGCTGTCATGTTTACTCAATACAGACCTTACAGAAGCGGTCTTACCACTACCGCCGACAACTCATATCAGGATTTATTCGGATATTACACGAATACGATTTATTATTTTAAATTCGAACCGATAGTATGGCGAGTTCTTGACCCGGATGATGGCTTAATAATATGCAACTCGATTATTGACTCTCAGCCTTTCCAGAACACGATTTACCACTATGACAATCGGAATCTTTCATCATACGACGACTATTACACTGATAAAACAATGACGAGCTTTCCATCCAACTGGTCAACAAGCTCACTTCGTAGCTGGTTAAATGATGATTTCTATAACTTCGCTTTTACGGAGCCGGAGAAAACTCAAATTGCCTCAAGCCGTAATACAACAAGCAGTAAAAAATCCACTTCGTTTAACAGTAAAACCACATATGATAAGATTTTCATTCTTTCTTCTGAAGAAGCAGTGAACAGCAAATACGGATTCAGCTCATATAATGTTGAGAACAATAACAGAAAAATGAAGCCGACAGCTTATGCAGAATGTCAGGGCTGTTGGGAGGCATCTGAATCAGGATATAAAGGCAATTCTTACTGGTGGCTTCGCTCGGCATTTTATTCGGGAGATCTTGATGTTGCCGATTATCACGGAAAGCTCATTGAAGATGAAACCTACGGAATCACCGCCGATGTTAATCTCAACGGTGTTGTCCCGGCATTGAGAATGAATCCAAATGCTGTTATCTCGATATATAATGAACACGAATGCAACTATGTAGGCAAGGTTACAACAGAGCCAACCTGTACTCACGTCGGTGAAATGACTTACACCTGCACAATTTGCGGTGATACATACACATCAATAATTGAGAAAACGGAGCATAATCTGACTCACAATTCCGTTTCCAAGACCTGCATACAGGACGGCTGTGAATATGATTACTGTTCAACATGTAAGCAGAAATTCAATATGGTAACTTACAAGGCAACAGGACACAATTTCGTCGACGGAGTATGCACTGTCTGTAACGAAGGCCGCCAATGGGAATACACCGAAGCCAATGAAGGTCTTATAATTACAAAATATGTCGGAAGTGAAAAAAACGTCACTGTCCCCTCACAAATTCTCGGTAAAGCCGTTATAAAAATCGGCACATCTGCTTTTGAAAATAACAGTATTGTTGAATACGTTTCAATTCCCGATTCCGTGACGGAAATTGAAGAAAAGGCATTCAGAGGCTGTACAGCACTCAAAGAAATTTTTGTCGGAAACGGATTGAAAATAATCGGTGACAATGCATTTGAAAACTGCAGCAAGCTGACGGTTGTATGCATTACTTCTGAAAGTGCGAAATTTGAAAATGCTTTTTCAAATAACGATGCAAGGCTGAAGCTGTTTGTTCCGTCAGATTCTTCAACCGAAGATAGTGCAAGAGGAGAAAATCTCAAGCTTTCTACATATGTAATTTCGAAAAAGCGTGAAAACAAAAGCACAATTTCTTTCTCAGGTTCAGTTACACTTTACCAGGAGCTTGATTATAATTTCATGACAGAGCTTGTAAAGAAAAACTCCGATGTATGCTATCTGTATTTCAACAAAATTATTTTTGATGGAATTTACAATGATATTGTAACTATCAGCCTCGATGGACACGTTGACGAAGGAATGAAATATCTTACTCTCGAAAAAATATATATCGGAGCAAAAATTAACGGCAAAACAATTTCCTTCAGCGACCTCGTTGATTATCTTAACAGCGGAGAAAATATAACACGAATTTTCTTTGTTGATGAAGACGAAAAAGAAACAACCTTCTCGGATAAGGTTGACGAATTCTTCCTTGAAATTTTAAATGTTGTTTCAAGAGCAATTAACAGAATCGTTAAAGTATTTAAGAAGAAATAATAAAAAGAAGAATTTTATGTTAAATCATTTCTGATAAAGACATAAAATTCTTATTTTTTTATGATATCCTACGATAATTAATAAAACACGGAATTCATTGTCGACATATCTGTCAGTTCATTTTCCCCAAGACAGTCTATAAGTTCATTTGTATCAACATTTTCAATATAATAATATATAATTGTTCTATTATCATTATATTATTATTTTTTACAAAAGTCATATGCAGATTGCATAATATCAAAAAATCCTGCTCTGCATAATGCAAGGCAGGATTGAAATATTACACTATAAATTATCCGAGTAAAGAATCAAGCAATGCGTTGCATCCTTCAAGAATATCTTTGTAGGTCACTTCAAAATTCCGTGAATACCACGGGTCGGCAACATCACCACTGCGTGAAGTGAAGTCCATCAGCTTATGAATTTTATTCTCGGGGTCACCGCCGAGCATTCTTGTCATATTGCGAATATTTGCACTATCCATTCCGACAAACAAATCATACTTTTCATAGTCACTTTTCTGCAGCTGAACAGCACGTTTTCCGTTACACGAAATTCCGTGTCTTGCAAGCTCGGATTTTGCAGGAGGATAAACGGGATTACCGATTCCGTTCCATATCTCTTCCGTACTTGTTGCCGAAGATGAAACACAAAATCTATCATCATTTCCTCTTTTTTCTGCAAGAGCTTTAAAAATAAATTCAGCCATCGGACTGCGACAAATATTGCCGTGACAAACAAACATTATTCGGATTTTATTTACATTAGTATTCATCATTTCTCCTGATTCTCGAGTTTTCTTGTCATTCTGTCATGAGCCTCACTCAAGCCATAACAATTAAAGAGTGATTCATCAACAACCTCTTCGTCATCATCCGTTTCACAATTTATAAGAACGATTTTTTCATCTTTTTTAATACTTAATTGATACTTATTCTCACCGAGTGAAATAACTTTTTCACTTTCAGCAAGCTCGGAATTTTTCAAATTGATAACACAATCATTTCCGAGCAGGCTTGTTACCGACAAATATTTTATTTGTCCGTTGTGTGCCTTTGCCGAAACCTTAAAACCGCCCTCGCACAGTAAACCGTCGAAAGAAACTGTTTTCCACTCATCGGGAAGTGCAGGAAAAATTCTTACTATGCCATTTTGACTTTGCAGCAGCATTTCCTGTATCGTTGTGGCAGCCGCAAGCGGTGTTTCAAGTACAGGGCTGATGTTTTCCCTGTACATTGTGTTTGGCAAAATAAATCCCTTCCACAGCTTTTTAAGATGCTTCAATGCTTTGTTGCCGTCACCGAGAAGTGCTCTCATTGCTCCTCCACCCGTCTGTGAATAGCCTTGAAGTGCTTCGGGCTTACTCTGCCAGAAATCGAGCGACGTTTCAGCCAGCTTTCTGTCCTCGGGATTATCAAGGTCGAGAGTGTTCAACGGATAGAACATCAAAAGATGCGAATAATGGCGGTGTGATACACCGTACTTTGTCCCTGCAGAAATATAATATCCCTCTTCATCATCGTGAGGATAGTCGCAGAGCTTGTCATTAGTTTCCTGCCAAACAGGGAGCATTTCATCATCAATATTCAGAATCTCACAAATTTCAGGCAGGGTCTTTAATGCCCATCGAAGAAGTGACAAATCGTAGTTGCAATCTCCGCCCTCTATACCCATATACTCGGGTGAGACAGTTCTCGGCAGGTGGAGCTTTCCGTCCTCGCCCATATACAGAAAATGAAGATAATACTGTACCGCACCCTTTAAAACAGGATAAACCGTTTCGGTCAGAATTGTTTTATCCTCGCACATTTTATACTCTCTCATGCAATAGAAAAGTGCCCACGTGAGGTTTCCTGCTTCGTGAAATTTATCATGACCCGGCTCACCCGGATTTAAAATCGGAGCAATCATACCCGGACCTGTATTTCTACCGAGTGCATATGAATTCTTTCTGTATTCGGCAGGCACATTGTTCTTCAAATCTTCCATACAATCATGAATTTCTCTCGTGAGTGAATGTGCCAGATCAAGATGGTCGGAAGCATACAGAGGAGAATACGAAAGCTCGACATTGAGATTCCAGAATGCGGCAGGCCAACAGCTATCCTCAGTTATCCATACACCGCAGGTGTCAAACACCTTTCCATTCGGTGCAGACGAAGACGCCGCCTTGTAAAGCTGAATGTTATAGAATTCTTCGTATTCAATTTCGCTGATTGTAACAGAGCTTTTTCTGTAGAAATTCTCCCACCATTTATAGTGAGCCTCAAGCTCGGCATTGAAATTATTTTGTGTTTCATTCAATTCACATTTGCACTCTTCAATGATGTTTTCTTCGTTTTCACCGATTTGAGTAGTGACGAGCATACGGAATTTATTGTTGCCGATAGTATTTATTTTGTACGCAGTCACATAGAAGCCGCCATTGTAATACGGCTGAACGTGATAGAATATGTCGTCTTCGACAAAATCCCTGCCCGGCTTCGGCTCTTTATAATCTCTGCTTATTCTGTTATCGTCCTTGATTTTTATCATGTGAGTCTGTCTTGGACTCATAGCAGGAAACGGAGTAAAATCGAGTAGCAGTTTTTCTGTATCACTGCCGAATTCAAGCACTACAATATCTCTGCTTCGGAGTGCAAGTGCTTTGAAATAATAGCTCCCGTTTTCTGTGCCGATAATACCGTTTGACTCAGCCTTAAAAATATCAAGTCTTTCATTACATTTTTGTGCCTTGCTTTCCGTGTGAAGTGTAAAATAGCCTATCGGGAGTCTTGCGATAAGATACAACGGGTCCTTTTCAATCTCAGTAGCAGTTCTGTTATCGAAAATTTTTGTATGTCCTAATTTTACAACAAGCTCTTCTTTCTCGTTGTGATTGATTTGTGCACCATATATTCCGTTACCGATGAATGCTCCCTCGTACCATATGTGCGGAAAGCTCTCCCACACAAGGTCGCTGTATGACATTCTCTTTTTAAGATTATCGTAATTCATTTTGCTTCCTCATTTGAATTTATTGATATTGTTTTTATTTTAAATGATAATATATTATAAATCAAGCAATTTAAAAAGAATACATTGCAATATTTTATTAATAATTATTGAATTTAAGTATATTTAATGTTAAATTGATATTATAAACTAAATAATTATAAGATGAGATGATACAATGAGAATTTTAATTGCCGAAGATGAAGTTGCATTGGCAAAAGCTATCGTTAAAATATTTGAAAAAAACAACTACTCTGCAGATGCTGTTTACGACGGAGAAGAAGCACTCGCCTATATCGGCACGAACAACTACGATGTTGCCGTTCTCGATGTTATGATGCCGAAAATGGACGGAATCACCGTACTGAAAAAAATCCGACAGACAGGCAACAACATTCCCGTATTAATTCTGTCCGCAAAATCCGAGGTTGAAGACAAAATTCTCGGACTTGACAACGGTGCAAACGACTACCTCGCAAAGCCGTTCGATTCACGTGAACTACTTGCCCGAATCCGATGCATTACCCGAAGCAAGGATGATTTCAGCAATAAGCTGACAGTAGGAAACATCACATTGAACAGAAACACCTACGAATTATCCTCACCGACAGGAAATTACCGGCTTGCAAACAAGGAATTTCAGCTAATGGAATTCTTTATGTCGAATCCGCATAATATAATAGCAACAGAAAAATTAATGGAAAAAATCTGGGGTTATGACAGCGAATCGGAAATTAATGTTGTGTGGGTCTACATCTCTTATCTTCGCAAAAAATTAGTCGCACTCAACGCAAATATTCAGATTACCGCATCACGAAATGCAGGATATTCACTGGAGTATAACAATGATTAAAAAGCTGAAAAAAAGATTTATTTTACTTGCAACTGTATCAACTGCAGTTTTGATGACAATACTCATTATGATAATGAATATTACAAACCTCTCCGCTGTTATCAAAGAAAGTGACGGAACCCTCGAGGTTCTGAACGAAGTCGAATCACGTGTCGAAATCGACAAACCCAACAAGCCCGATATTCCGGAAGAAAAAGAACTGAAGGCAGAACAAAATAAAGATTTCATTCCACGTGGTATGTCACCTGAAACGCCATATGAATCAAGATATTTTACGGCATCCGTCAATAAAAACGGTGACATTGAGGAAACGAATTTCTCAAAAATCATCTCCGTTGAAGAAAATCAGGCACAGGAATATGTCGATAAGGCTATCAGCAAGAGTCATGACAAGGGATTTATCGGTCAATTCAGATACTTGCGCATAACCGACGAAGAACACACAAAAATTCTTTTCCTCGATTGTGGCAGAAGAATTGATGCATTCTACACATTTATGTGGATAAGCATTTCCATTGCTGTACTCGGTTGTCTGATTGTTTTTGTTTTGTTTTTATTCGTTGCACCGAGAATCATACGACCGATATCAGAAAGCTATGAAAAGCAAAAACGATTTATCACTGATGCCAGCCACGAAATTAAAACTCCGCTGACGATAATCGGAGCAAACGTAGATTTGCTTGAGCTTGATATCGGAGAAAATGAAAGTCTGAGCGACATAAAAAGTCAGACAAACCGCCTGACCAATCTTACAAAGGATCTTGTTTACCTGACAAAGATGGAGGAAACAGATGATTCCTTACCAAAGGTCAATTTCCCGCTTTCAGATTTAATTTCCGAAACAGCTCAACAATTTCGCGGAATTGCAAACGCTCAGAAAAAGAATTACGAATATGATATTCAACCCGATATTGAAATGAACGGATATCCCGATGAAATCAGAAAGCTGACCTCGATTCTTCTCGACAATGCAATGAAATATTCCCCCGAAAACGGAATGGTTAAAATTAACCTGTTCAATCAGAAAAGGACAATTAATCTGACTGTTAAAAATACTGCAACTGAGAATATCGACAAAGAAAGTATATCGAAGGTTTTTGACCGTTTTTATCGTATGGATTTATCAAGAAATTCTCAGACGGGCGGCCACGGAATCGGACTTTCGATTGCAAAGGCTATTGTCGAATCGAACAACGGAAAAATAACCGCTTCCACTACAGACGGAAAAGATTTTTGCATCTCTGTAATTTTTATACTTTAATTTTAAGTACAATTTAATTTTCTTAATTATAATATAAATATAAACAATAAAAGAAAGAAGGACTGAACATGAATTTATACACTTGTAAAAAACACAGTTGCTTTTTTGATTTTATTATTTATACTAACCTGTTGACAATAGTTCATTATTTTTCGGAATCAAATCTTCGGTCGTCCCCCTTAAATCTTATTCCCCTAAACGTAAGATAAATGCTTATTTTATACATTGTAATCGCTATATTAAACTATTCCGAAAGACCGGACGAAAAAGAAACTGATAAATTCTGGACTATGTTGTAAAACCAAGCACCGAGCTGATAACTCGGTGCTTACTTTTATTTGACTAATTCTGTTAAAAACATTATAATCATACTATCAAGTTAAAAAGGGTGTTTTATTTGATTTATACATTGACACTTAATCCTGCTCTTGATTATGTTTTAAAGGTTGAAAATTTCAGAACCAACGACATCAGCAGAGCCGATGATGCACAAATTTATTATGGCGGCAAAGGCATCAATGTTTCCGTTATTCTTACAAGACTGAATATTGAAAACATCGCACTTGGCTTTGTAGGTGGATTTTCCGGAAACAAGCTATGCGAGATGCTTGCTTTTGATGGAATTAAAACCGATTTCACCAAAATCAATTCGGGCGACACAAGAATAAATGTTAAAATAAAAACCGACAAAGAGATTGATATAAATACGAGCGGTCCGAAAATTACCGACGAGGAGCTGAGTGCATTATTCAAAAAGCTGGATGCAATTCAAGACGGCGATTATCTTGTTTTATCCGGCTCAATCCCGAAAGGTCTGCCGACAAATATTTACGAGCAAATAATCGAAAATCTCAGCAAAAAAAATGTTAATTTTATTATAGATACAGCCGACAAATCTCTGATTGAAATATTAAAGTACAAGCCGTTTTTGATTAAGCCGAATCATCACGAATTAGGTGACCTTTTCAACACTACAATTAATTCATCGAATGACATAATCTGCTACGCCAAAGAGCTTCAGACTCTCGGAGCAAAAAATGTTCTTGTTTCAAGAGCAGAAAACGGAGCTTTGCTTCTCGACGAAAACGGAAGGATTTACACAAAAGGTATTGCAAACGGAAAGCTTATAAATTCCGTCGGATGCGGTGACAGTATGGTTGCGGGATTTCTTGCAGGATATATTGAAAGGAAAGAATATGAATATGCTCTGACACTCGCCTCTGCCTGCGGATGTGCAACGGCATTTTCAGATGTACTGGCAACAAGGTCGGAAATTGACGAGATTTTCAGACAATTGTAAAATAAGAGAAGCTCACATTTCGAGCTTCTCTTTATTTCTTGTTATGATATAATTTTCATTCACCGCAGCAGCACTTGCAACAACACACAGAATAACCGAGCTGATATTTACGTCAACTAAACCCGTTGCTAAAGGAAAAATAAAAAGCAAAAGTCCTGTTATTTTGTTGAGACTTGTGTGTAAAAAAACAATCTGTTTTTCTTTTACAATTCCGAGTAAAGTATTCACAATTTTTACTATAAAAATAATTAATACCCATATAATAATCCATAAAGGAATATGGATTAACTTGAACAACTTAATAATACAAACTGTCAGAAAAACAAAGTCCGCAATTCCGTCTAATGTTCCGCCGAGCTTTGTTGAGCAATTCAATCGGCGTGCAATGAATCCGTCTGCCATATCCGTTAAGCCGCAAAAAATATACACAGCAGAAAAAACTATTGTAAAAGGTGTTAAGAATATAAGCGAAAGCGAACCGATTATCCTGCAAGCAGTCAACACATTCGGAATATTTCTTTTAATCGAGCTTTTCAAATTCAATCGTCTTTTCTTTCATAGATATTTTGCCAACCTTATATCCATACTCCGTCAGTTCTTTTTTGAATGTAAGGAAGGAATGGTCAATCGGGAATCCTAAAATATTCTCTATTTCTTCATATGACAAAATAAATTTCTTTTCGGTTCTGCATTTTATATTTTCCCACAGCAGAAGATATTTACTCATAGCAATTCTCCTTATAAAAAGAAAACAGCCGTTCTATTGAACGGCTGAATTATGTCGGCGACTTCCTATTTTCCCGGGAGGCTGCCCTCCGAGTATCTTCGGCGTTGAAGAGCTTAACTACCGTGTTCGGTATGGGAACGGGTGGACCCTCTTCGCCATTATCACCGACTATTGAGAACGTCTGTCCTCAATCGACTTCGTTATTATACTACAACAATATACATTTGTCAACACTTTTTTGAAACTTTTTTAAAAAAATTTGCGACCGCAAAAATGCGGCCGCTTATTATTACTCTTGTGCTTCAATTTCCTTAGCGTTAACCTCAGTAACAGTAGCGTGTCTGCGCTCATTAAGCTCACGATACATACGCTCTCTTGTTTCTGTGTTAATCGGATAGAAGAGCTTAGGAATAAGTGAAAGGATACCTGTGCAAACAGGAACAATTGTACACATTACGAACAACAAATACTCAGTCTTCTCTGACTGCTTGCCGTAGCCTGCGCCCTCCTGATAACCGATACGGCTCATAATGAAGGACTTAACTGTGTTACCCAAGGTTGCAACCAGCTTAGTTGCAAGTCCCTTTGCAACGCCTGTCATACCTTCTGTACGATAGCCTGTCTTCCACTCACCGTAGTCGATACATTCGTTACGCATTTCCTCAGGAATAACCTTACTGATTCCATAAACACTCATCCAGATTGTTTCACGAAGCATAAATGCAGGAATCATTACTCCGAGCTTCTTATAGTTCTTATTCATTGAACCAACTGCAAATACACCAACCATCAATACATCAGGAAGATGTGCACTCAAAATCCACAAGGTCTTTGTAGAGAACATTGCTCTTGCTTTAGTAACATATGAATATGAAATCGGAGATACGATTGCGCCCGGAATACCAACGATAGTCGTCATTGAAGCAAGACCGAGAACGTTGATATAATAATAGTTAAGACCGAAGTTGATACTCAATGCACAAAGGAATTCTTCAACTGTAAGTACAAGCAACGGCTTGTTTGTGAAGATTGAACGAAGTCCCTGTGTGATACTCGGCTTTTCTGTCTTTTGAAGAACTCTTTCCTTCGCTACAATCGAGAAGTAGAGAGCCATACAACCTGCAAACAAAGATGTTATCAAACCTGCGCCAACAAACAGTGATGGCAATTTAATCTTAAACTGACCGTGGTTAACAAGGTCAATCAAAAGTCCCATAATAATTTCAGGTCCTCTCTCAACAAAGCCGGAGAAAAGGTTTGCCTGAGTGATCAAGCGTGTTCTTTCAATAACATTAGGTGTGATTGTTGAAAGCATACCTGTTCTTGCGATATTGTTCAATGAACCCGCAAGGTTATTGATAATCGAGAATATCATATACGCCGTCAGCTTCGTGACGTTATACGGACTCATATTCGCAAAGAATAGCGGCATTGACCAGAAAAAGAATGAAAGCAACATGCCCGGTCCTGCGTAAAGCAGAAGCCACGGCTTGAATTTACCGAGTCTTGTTCTTGTTCGGTCAACGATTGCTGCAAGAAAAATATCATTTATGATATCCCAGATACCGATTACAAAGCTAACAACTGTCTGGAATCTGAGACCAATCTGAATGATATCCGTTGTGAAAATATCGTTGTACTTGTTGATGTTAAAGCTTACTGAAATATCATAAATAATATATGCAAGTGTTTCTTTAGTACCAACGTATCTTCTGTTTTTGTTTAGGGCACGATTAGCATACTCTGATGCCTCATCAACTGCGACCTTCTCTGCTGTTGATGCTTCTGCCATAACTCCACCTCCGTTAATTGTCTGTTTTTGCTATAAAGAGTGTGCAACCCTGCTTGCGAAACTGTTCAATCTTTTTTTCAAGAAGCTCTGTTGAGCATCTGAATTTCTCAGAAAGACAATTCAAGCAATAATACTGTGTTGCTCCTCTGTTAATCAATTTTTTTGTTAATCCGATTTCATCGTGAGTAAGCTCATGACCGCACGAAATACATTTCATCATTTTGCATCAATAACTCTTGCACGATAAATCTTTGAACTATGCGGTTCAAGGTTAAATCGAATTGTACCGTTTACAGGATAGCTCTTCTCGCCTGTCCATACATCAGTAAGCTCAAGTGTTTTTCCTGTACTCTCACCCAGACCGATATCTTCAAGAACAAGGAACGGGGAACAACCGTCATCAATCATATCAAAAGCACCGATTGCGATATCACCATTAGAAAGGAATTTAACGAGAATAGGTTCAAAGAAATTATCAAAGTCTTTTACCATCTCACCGTTTACTACTGCAATCTCCTGATTAGCACAAAACGGCTGTGAATATGAGCCATCTGAAGCAATATCAATAAGATATTTATTTTTAAGTATATTCAATGCCTTTTCGTCAGCTTTTCTCAAATCGCATCCGATAATGAGTGGTGAGCCAATCATTGCCCAAATAGCAAAGTGTGTTTTATACTCTTCCTCAGTGCAACCTGTAAGACCGACATTACCTTCGCCGTTCATTCCGACAACAAGCATATCCATATCATTATAACAGCCTTTGCCGTTATATTCAAGTGCTTTCATCTGACCGACGGCAAGATTTTTTATTGACTCCCACGAATCAAAAATATCACCGGTTGAACGCCAAGTGTGTGCACCCGTCTCTTTTATCCATTTTTTTGTATCTTCAGCTCCCCATGAGCAGGCAGCAAGGACAATATCTCTACCACAATTTGCAAGTGCAAGCGACATTCTCTTGTATAAAATATGGCCCTGAGATGTACGGGGATGATAGCAATAATCATATTTCAGATAATCTACACCCCATTCAGCAAAACATTTTGCATCTATGAATTCGTGATCAAGACTTCCCGGATAACCTGCACAGGTCATTGTTCCTGCACAAGAGTACATTCCGAATTTCAATCCCTTTGAATGAACGTAATCCGAAACGTATTTCATTCCGTGAGGAAACTTTTCGGGGTCAGGTACCATTTCGTTCTTTTCGTTTCTTTCACGCAATGCCCAGCAATCGTCTATGATAACATATTCATAGCCGCAATCCTTAAGTCCGCTTTCAGCGATAAAGTCCGCAGTTTCAAGCACAACCTTTTCGTTGATATTTTCACCGAATGTATTCCATGAGTTCCATCCCATCGGCGGTCTGTTAACAACCATTTACATTCTCCTAACATATAATATCACATAATAATTCAAGTATAAATTATCCTGTATATTGTATCATATCGGTGATGTTTTTTCAACAAATTAAAATAACAAAAAAAGACTGTTAATTTTGTATATGATAACGAAAAAACCGACAGAGAAACCCCTGTCGGTTACATTCATATTAAGTGTGAACTTATTTGAGTTCGATCTTAGCGCCAACTTCTTCGAGCTTAGCCTTGATATCCTCAGCCTCATCCTTAGATGCAGCTTCCTTGATTGTCTTAGGTGCGCCATCAACAAGAGCCTTAGCTTCTGCAAGACCAAGACCTGTGATATCCTTAACAGCCTTAACAACCTTAATCTTCTGTGCGCCAGCGTCTGCGAGAACAACGTCAAACTCTGTCTTCTCTTCTACTGCTGCTGCGCCGCCTGCTGCAGGACCTGCAACTACAGCTGCTGCTGCTGATACGCCGAACTCATCCTCTACTGCGTGTACGAGCTCTGAAAGCTCAAGAACTGAAAGAGTCTTCAACTCTTCAACAATTGCATTAATTTTCTCTGATGCCATGATAATTTACCTCCAAATAAATTGTAATTTTTAATTTAAGTGTGCTGAATTAAGCCTCAGCCGGAGCTTCTGCCTTATCGGCAATAGCCTGTACAGCTCTTGCAAAACCAGCGATAGGTGCGCTGAATACATTTGCAACCATAGAGAGCAATGTTTCTCTTGATGGAAGATTTGCAAGTTCTGTGAGTTTGTCCATGGAAATAGCCTGACCGTCAAGATAACCGGCCTTGAGCTTAAAGTTCTCATGGTCCTTAGCATAGTTGTTGAGAATACGAGCTGCTGCTACGTAATCATCCTTAGAAGTTGCAATAGCTGTTGTTCCGTCAAGAACCTCGCTCATGCTTTCGAGTGCTGTACCGTTGATAGCGAGCTTGATAAGAGTATTCTTAACAACAGAGTACTCAACTCCGGCCTCACGAAGCTCCTTACGAAGAGCTGTATCATCGGCAACAGAGATACCCTTGTAATCTACAAGAACACCTGCAACAGAATTGTTGATTCTGTCAGCAACCTCAGCAACGATTTGCTTCTTCTGTTCCAATACGCTTGCACTTGGCATTTTAGTTTCACCTCTTATGAATGTAATAGGTGCGTAATAACGAAAATATCCCTGCTCACTTGCCGTGAACAGGGATTGACATACAAATATAATCGGACTAACCGAATTTCGTATGTTCCATTCTCGGCAGGTGGTTAAAAACCTTTACGCAAAAGCACCTGCTGTCTTTGAAAAAGAACAGCTTAGTAATATTACCACATACTTTTAAGTATGTCAAGTAATCAAAATAAATTTTTTAATTATTCACCAATGACTGCCTTAGCCGGGTTAATACGAACGCCGGGGCCCATTGTTGTAGCAAGAACGCAGCTCTTGATGTACTGACCCTTTGCAGCAGCCGGCTTTGCCTTGTTGATAGCATCAAGGAGAACCTTGTAGTTCTCAGCGAGCTTCTCAGCACCGAAGGATACCTTGCCAATCGGGCAGTGGATGATGTTTGTCTTATCAAGACGGTACTCAATCTTACCGGCCTTAGCTTCTTCAACAGCCTTAGCAACGTCAGGAGTAACTGTACCTGCCTTCGGTGACGGCATAAGACCACGAGGTCCGAGAACCTTACCGAGACGACCAACAAGACCCATCATATTCGGAGCAGCGATAGCAACGTCGAAGTCAAGGAAGTTTTCACCCTGAATCTTAGCAACGAGATCCTCTGCACCAACAATTTCTGCACCTGCAGCAACAGCAGCATCAGCTGCGTCACCCTTAGCAAAAACTGCAACTCTTACTTTCTTACCTGTACCGTTCGGAAGAACAACAGCGCCACGAACCTGCTGGTCAGCATGACGTGAGTCAACACCCAAACGAACATGAATTTCTACTGTTTCATCAAACTTAGCGGTAGAAGTCTTAACTGCGAGTTCAAGAGCTTCTGCCGGCTCATAGAGAGCTGCTCTGTCAACGAGCTTAGCACTCTCATTATATTTCTTACCGTGTTTCATAAATTATACCTCCCAAAAAGTGGTTAAATCGGATTTTTACCTCCCACGAGGGAGCATTAATCTACAACAGTTACGCCCATGCTTCGTGCTGTACCTGCAATCATAGACATAGCTGTCTCGATTGTAGCAGCATTCAAATCAGGCATCTTCTGTTCAGCGATTTTTCTAACCTGCTCACTTGTGATCTTTGCAACCTTAGTCTTATTTGGCACACCTGAGCCACTCTCGATACCGCAAGCCTTCTTAATAAGAACTGCTGCCGGCGGAGTCTTAGTAACAAATGTGAATGTACGGTCAGCATAAACAGTAATAACTACCGGAATGATAAGACCAACATCGTTCTTTGTACGCTCGTTGAATTCCTTTGTGAATGCCATGATGTTAACGCCGTGCTGACCTAATGCAGGACCAACAGGCGGTGCCGGTGTTGCTTTGCCGGCTGGGATCTGAAGCTTAATAAAGCCTACTACCTTCTGAGCCATTTCTTGCACCTCCAAAATAATGTGGTTCATCGGAGTAACTGAAAGATTTTTTACTCCTCCCACAGCGGACCGAAGTCCTATGCCCAAACCGTGGGCATATAATTAAAGCAAACGCTTAATTATCCGTCTGTCAATCGGCAAGCGGTTCAACCTGATCGAGATCAAGCTCAACCAAAGTTTCCTTACCGAACAAAGCAGAAACTGTAACCTTAACCTTGTTGTTCTCAAGGTCGATTTCTTCAACAGTTCCTGAGAAACCTTCAAAGATTTCATCTGTGATGTTGACTGTATCGCCAACCTCGTACTTGACTTCAACAACCTTCTTCTCAACGCCGAGTCTGTAAACTTCTTCCTCAGTCAAAGGAATCGGTTTGCCCTCCGGGCCGACAAAGCCTGTCGCACCACGTGTGTTGCGAATTACAAGCCATGCCTCATCGCTGATTTTAGGCATATCGTTTTCGTCAAGGAATGTTGCAATCTTAACCATAACATAACCCGGGAAGAGCTTACGCTCAACCTCTTTTGTCTTACCGTCCTCACGAACTTCGACAACGGTTTCTGTAGGAATCTTAACCTCTACGATTTCATCCTGCATTTTACGGTTTTCGGCAACCTTTAATACGTTTGTAGCTACCTTATTTTCGTAGCCGGAGTAGGTATGAACAATATACCATCTCAAATCGTTAGACATTGCCTTACCTCCGTACAATCAATTACTGAGCAACTGTAGTTTCAGCGATCTCAGCTACTGTAGTTTCGTCAACAACAATTGTTGTATCTCCTGATGCTACTGTAGTTTCTTCTGCAACCGATGAAGTTTCCTTTGTGCGGTTCTCAGCTGCTGTACGCAGACCCTTAATGCCATTAGTAAGACCGAGATCAATAAGGAATACTATTACACCGATTATTGCAATACAAACGATTGTAACAACAGTTCCCTTGACAACTTCTTTTCCTGTTGGCCAAGTGATCTTTTTAAGGTCACCTTTGCTGTTTTTGAAGAAGCTCTTGATTGCTTTCCATGCACGCTCAAAGAAATTGCCCTGCTTCTTAGCCTTGGACTTCTTTGACTTTGCCTTTGTAGCATCAGCTATCTTCTTTGCAGCCTCGGAATTTTCTTTTGCCATAGCACTATTCCTCCCAGCTTACTTTGTTTCCTTGTGGAGTGTATGTTTCTTGCAGAATCTGCAATACTTGTTCATCTCCAACCTGTCAGGTGTGTTTTTCTTGTTTTTCATTGTGTCGTAATTTCTCTGCTTGCACTCTGTGCATGCGAGTGTAACCTTAACTCTCATATCGGCACCTCCATTTTTCCGGTTTTCCGGGCATTATTAGCCTTCCTCATTGGCGGAACTTCTGACTGTAAGTTCCTAAAAGAGGGCACAAAAAAAGAACCCTCTACACGAGGTACAATTATTTTAACAGAGAGTGGGTGCTTTGTCAAGTAATTTTTCATAAAAAATCCCACTATTTTCTGTGCAACAATTATATTGTATAGATGTATCAATTATATACTATATGTGCTTGTTTTTAGACGATGTGAAGCCTACTTATTCGCTTTTCACTATTACTTATTACTTCATTTACCCCCTCAGTCTGCTTCGTAGACTGCTCCCTCCGTGGGGCGCCTTGTTCAACAAAATCGCACTTTTAAGCTGCCCAAGTGGGAAGTGTCACAAAGTGACGAAAGGGGTAATTTGTGCATTGAATAAGCATGAGATTCTTCGTCGCTTTGCTCCTCAGAATGACATTGATGCACAAAATTAAAGAATGTCATACTGAACTAAGTGAAGTATCTCATTGTGGATTATTCCATTTGCTTCGCAAATTCGGCAGGAACCCATGCCCTGCACAATGCTTTTAAACAGAGCATAATTGCAATTATTTTATTCTTTATATTCAAGCAAATCACCCGGCTGACATTCCAACACTTCGCACAGCTTTGCAAGGGTTGAGAATTTTATAGCCTTTGCTTTTCCGTTTTTGAGGATTGAGATATTCGCCATCGTAATTCCCACACGCTCGGAAAGCTCCGTCACACTCATCTTTCTCTTTGCGAGCATTACATCTATATTTACAATAATTCTATCTTCCATAGTCGGCTCCTTTTAAGCAGAAATTCTTTCATTCAGAATGATACCGCCCGTTATATTGTCAAATCGGTTTCTTCCTTAAGTCTTGTTGCCTGTTTGATGAGTTGTGACAGGCACTCCGATGCAACAAGAATTGCAATACCGACAACAACTATTACCAATGCTCCGAGCAAAACAGACGGATGATTCATATTAAGCAAAAGTAAAACCACATTTCCGACAAGCATAATAATTGAATCTGCAAGTGCACTCATTGCAATGCCGTGAAGATTCTTAGCATTTTCAATACAGAATGACGAGCCTTTTCCGATATTGTCTGCGGTTTTCCACGAGCAAATCAAAGCACATACCATCGGAATTGCAGTTATCCATATAAACACTATCCACGGCACCTGCATTGAATGTATCAACGGCTCTTCCGAAACAAGAAACAGCAACGTAACTGCCCCCTGCAATACAAATGCGGTCAAGCCGACTAACACTATAATAAATTTTAATAATCTTGAAATTGTTTTGACTGACATATTAAACGCCATCCTTTCTTTGATTGGAATTATATAGCATTAAATATCATTTGTCAATAGTTTTTTATTGTTTTACGATAAATAGTTAATGATTTGCATAAAATGCATCTTTTTTTATTATTCCACTTTTCTTTTTAAACACAATGATGTATAATAAAAAAGATATCGGAGGTGTTTTTATGAAAAAAATTCTTTCCATTATATTGCCTGTAATGCTTTGCTTTGCATTGTTCGGCTGTCAGACAAATCCGAATGACCTCGGCAAGCAAACTGTAGTTGACAAGAGCAACGGCTACACGCTTGTGCAGGAGGTTCTTTCCTTTAAATATAACGATGATGAAACAGAATTGAAAAAGGATAAAAATGCAAAATTTGACGGATTTAAAGTTACAGCAGACAATCCGATGCAAATGAACACCAAGAAAGATGCCATTGCTATCGCCGAAAAAGAGATTGATTTTGAATTCAACAAGGTCAATGTTTTATATGACAGAACGCAGGGTATATGGAAGGTTGTATTCTCTGTTGACAGCGAAGGTGAAACAAACGGAACTTCCGTTAACGACAACAACGTACAAGGCATCGTATACGTCGATGAAGACGGATATACATTGGCAATGACAACAAAGTAAGGAGAATCGTATTTATGAAAAATAATAAAAATTATGACAAATTGATAAAAGTGCTTCAGATAATCTCATCTGTAATTATGTTGATGCTTGTTGTTGCAACCATTATATTTTTGAAAAAGAACAATATTTCCATAAAAAATGTCGAAAATCTTACGCAATATCTTCAGGGAACTACAATAAAAATTGCTTTGGTACTGATTCTGTTCACCATTGTAAAATCATTTACACTTGTTTTTCCACCGGCAATCATTTTCGCACTTTCCGGCATTGTTTTCGACAACCTTTGGGTTGCATGGCTTGTTAATTTCATTGCTATGGCCTGCAGTATGATTCTTCCGTATTTTCTCGGAAAATTTACAGGTAAAAGTATGGTTGATTCGCTCAAAAATAAATTTCCTAAGATTAAGAAAATTGACGATTTTGCGGAGGCAAACGACTTTGCTCTTGTGTTTGTAATTAAGGCTTCCGGCTTTTTGCCGTGCGACGTTTCAAGCCTTATCTTCGGTGCAATGGATATGCCGTTCTGGAGATACCTCATTGCGGCGAATTTAGGAATGATTCCGCTGAACGTGTTGTGGACATTGCTCGGTTCAAAGGGCGACTTGTCCAACCCGCTTTCCTTCCTGTATGTTCTTCCGATTGCACTTTTCGCAATCGCAACAGCAGTATTTATGAAATTCTGGACTAAGAAAAAAGAAAATAATAAGAATAAATAAATTAACAACCTGCAAACTTAAAGGAATGCAGGTTGTTAATTTTAAAAACAAAAAACAAGAGGAACCCTATTGGATTCCTCCTGTGTGGTGGAAGAGGGTGGATTCGAACCACCGAAGTCACTGACGACAGATTTACAGTCTGTTCCCTTTGGCCACTCGGGAACTCTTCCATA
>DCGX01000033.1:707-5156 GCA_002315505.1 Ruminococcaceae bacterium UBA1767 | reverse complement strand
GCTGATTACAAATCAGCTGCTCTACCAACTGAGCTACACCAGCGTTTCACAGCTCGTATATAATAACACAGTTATATACCTTTGTCAACACTTTTTTATATTTTTTATTTTATTTTTTTACTGAGCCACTTCTTTTTAGTGAGCTATTACACAAAATAATCACAAGCTGCGCAATTGGATAAAAATGCCAAACATATTTACGAAGCTCCGAATTTATTTCGAGCATATCAAAAAATATAAAAATATCCGTGATATAAAACAACACAACCGCAGGTTGAAGCAATACAGACAGCTTTTTATTCCATCCTGCATATGAAAACATTGAGCATACATTATAACCTATAGCCGATATATACAATAATATCAGCACAAACATAACCGGCTTTTTCACACTTGCCGTCAATTCAAAGCAGAGAAGACCGATAACCGACGAAACCATTATTACTAAAGCAACCACAAAATTAGAATTGATAATCTTCTGCTTTTTGTCCTTGATTTCCTGATAAAAACCCATGCCGTACATAATATGTGCCGCAATAAAAAGCCCCGCTCCGATAAAAGTTGAAAATTCGCCAATTCTCCCTGCATTAACCATAAAAACATCGCCTAATGAACAAACCAACATTGCAAGCATACAGTTTTTTCGTAGTGTGCATGGTCTTACTAAATATAATACAACTGCAAGTAAACTCAACAATGCCGTTGTAATCATTCGAATATAAATCGGAATCATAATAAATCTCCTTGATTTTGCATTCTGATAATAGTGATTATACCATATCTGATAAAAAAATCAAATAACACACATATATATTTATTTTTCTATCGACAAATTTTAACAGCTATGGTAAAATTGTAGTATCTGAAAAATGGAGTGTTAATCATGATAGACAGATTTTACAGACAACTTGAAAACATCCACGTTAATTGTGAAAATCCGAGAGCTTACTTTGTTCCGTTTGACAATCTCTGCGATGCAGACAAGAACAGAGAAAATTCAAAACTGTTCACTTTATTAAATGGCGAATGGGATTTTGCGTTTTTTAAAAATGTCGAGGAGCTTGACATTGAGGATGAGCATTTTACAGACAGTGTAACTTGTCCCGACAAAATGACTGTTCCGTTCTGCTGGCAGTTATGCCTCGACAAGGGCTACGACGTTCCGAACTACATCAACCAGGACTACCCCTACCCTGTCGACCCGCCATATCTTCCCGATGTTATCCCCTGCGGATTTTACAGAAGAAAAATTGATTTTAACAAAAAATCAGATAAAAAATACTACATCAATTTTGAAGGCGTTGCTTCGTGCTTTTACTTATGGGTTAACGGAGAATTCAAGGGCTACAGCCAGGTAAGTCACTCTACAAGTGAGTTTGACATTACTGACTTGCTCAAGGATGGTGAAAACAAATTTGAAGTTCTCGTTGTAAAGCATTGCACAGGCTCCTATATGGAGGACCAGGACTTTTTCCGTCTTTCGGGTATATTCAGAGATGTTTATATTCTTGAAAGAGATACAATTCACATCGAAGACATTTTCATTCAGAGCTTCGTTGCCGATGATTTCAAATCTGCCAAGCTCACCATTGAGGCAAAAGCATCCGAAACTCTGAATTTATCATACAAATTAGTTGCTCCGGACGGAGAACAAATTGCAGATGGCAAGGGCGAAAATTCGTTTGAAATCGACATTCAAGAGCCGACCTTGTGGAATGCCGAAAATCCACAGCTTTACACTCTTTATATTAACTGCGGCAACGAGTTTATCGCATTTCCGATTGGCATCAAGCGAATCGAAATAAAGAATAAAGTGCTTTTGCTCAACGGACAGAAAATTAAAATCCGTGGCATCAACCGTCACGATTCACATCCTGAAAAAGGCTATACTGTTTCTGTCGATGATATGATGAAGGATTTAAAAATCCTCAAGCAGGGCAATGTAAATGCAATCCGTACATCGCACTATCCGAATGACCCACGTTTTCTTGAAATGTGCGACAGAATGGGATTCATGATTATTGACGAGGCTGACCTTGAAAGTCACGGAATGGGATACAACTACGGTGACTGGTACTGGGATTACTGGGCATTTCTCACAACCGATGAAGCATGGAAGGAATCCTGCGTTGACCGCGCAATCCGACTTTTTGAGCGTGACAAAAACCACGGTTGCGTAATCATGTGGTCACTCGGCAACGAATCAGGTTGCGGTGAAAATCACAGACATATGGCAAACTACATCCGTTCAAGAATGCCGTATGCAATCATACACTACGAGAATGCTCATCTTGAATACCAGGAGCGTTTAAATAAGGATTTCACGGATATTTCCGACGTAGAAAGCAGAATGTATGCTTCGCTCGAATATCTTGAGCAATACCTCAACAATCCCGAATACACAAAGCCGTTTTTCTACTGCGAATATGTTGCGGCATGGAGCACAGGCGATATTCCGCTTCACTGGGGCAAGTTTGAGGATTACGACAACTACTGCGGTGGTTGTGTATGGGAATTCACCGACCATGCAGTTAACATCGGTACTTTGGAAAATCCGAAATATCGCTTCGGCGGTGACTTCGGCGACTATCCGAATGACTATATTTACTGCGTTGACGGACTTGTTTATCCCGACAGAAGTCTTCGTCCGGGATTCCACGATATGAAGATTTGCTATCAGCCGTTCAGTGCAAAATATAATAACGGCAAAATTGTTCTAAAAAACAAGAGATATTTCACCACTCTCAATGATATTGAGTTTAGGTGGAGTATTGAGAAAAACGGCAAGGAAATTCTCAGCGGTAACATCTGTGATACTGACATTGCTCCGCAAGGTGAGAAGGAATACACGCTCTTTAATGATACAAAATTTGACGACTTTACTACTCTCAATCTCGTTTTTGTACAAAAGGATAACACCGAATGGGCAGAAAAAGGCTTTGAAGTCGGTCATATTCAGTTTATTCTCAATGATGATGCAATTCTCGCAGACACAAGCAAAAACAACAAGCTCGTTTTAAATGAAAGCAGGACAAAAATTGAAATTGCAAACGGTGATGTAAAATATATTTTTGATAAAATCACAGGCAAAATCATTTCAATAAATGCAGGCAAGGAATTATTAAGTGAACCGCTCGGCTTCTCGCTCAATCGAAGCTATCATCCGTCAAACGGCACAAAGGACAAGTGGCTTCGTGCAAGATACCACAAAGCAACGCAGAAGACCTACAAGAGTGAAATTATCGAAAACTCCGATAAAAAGATTGCAATTAAGACAGACATTTCATTTGCTTCAGCGGCTATGCCGACCGCAATCAAAGCTGCTGCAACATACACCTTCACCGCTGACGGAAAGCTCAACATTTCAGTTGATGCAAATGTTACCGAACGTGCTCCCGAGCTTCCGAGATTCGGTATTGAACTGACTATGCCTAATTATTTTGAGACTATGAGCTACATCGGTTACGGACCTGTTGAAACCTATTGCGACAGATTTATAAGTCAGACAATCGGTGAGTACAACACAACTGTTACAGACAATTTTGAGCACTACATAAAGCCAACGGAATGCTCCGCTCATTACAAGACAAAGACGGCAAAAATCGTTGACAGTGACGGACACGGCTTTATCTTTGAGGACACCACAAAAGAGGGATTCCTCTTCAACGCAAAGCATTACAGTGATAACCAGCTTCTTGAAACAAGACACGATGACGAGCTTTCAGAACTTGACAAGACAATTGTAAACATTGACTACAAGATGCATTCGGATTGCCCGGGCTTCGCTTATATTGAGCCATGGAGAACCTTTGATGAAAAGGAATTCCACTTCTCATACAACATTATTGCATTATAAAACAAAGGAAGATAGATTATGAAAAAATTTATGGACGAGGATTTTCTCCTCTTTAATGACACAGCAAAAGAGCTTTTCCATAAGAATGCAGGCACAATGCCTATTTTCGACTGGCACTGTCACCTGCCGCCGAAGGAAATCTATGAAAACAAGCAGCCGACAGACATCGCAGAGCTTTGGCTCGGCGCTGACCACTACAAGTGGCGTGCAATGAGAGGCTTCGGCATTGACGAAAAATACATCACGGGCGATGCTTCAAACTATGAGAAATTCAGAGCATGGGCAAGGGTTATGCCGTACTGTGTCGGAAATCCGCTCTACCACTGGACACATCTTGAATTGCAGAGATATTTTGACATTTACGAGCCACTCAGCGAGGCTACCTGCGATGAAATCTGGGAGAAGGCTAACAAAAAAATCGCCGAAGGCGGATTCACTCCACGTGAGCTTATTGTTAATTCGGGAGTTACTCATCTTTGCACTACCGACGATGCGGCTGACACTCTTGAATATCACAAATTATTGGCTGAGGACGAAACCTTCAAGTGCAAGGTTATCCCTGCATTCCGTCCCGACAAGGCCCTCGGAATAGA
>DCGX01000033.1:0-665 GCA_002315505.1 Ruminococcaceae bacterium UBA1767 | reverse complement strand
CTTTGGACATTCCTTCCGTGGCTTGCAGACCTTGAAAAGGTCAGCGGTGAGAAAATAGATACATACGCAAAAATGGTTGAGGTTCTCAAAACAAGAATCGCATTCTTTGCTGAAATGGGTTGCCGTGCAAGTGACCATGCTTTCCTCTATGTTCCGTACAACAGAGCTACTCCCGAAGAGCTTGAAGTTATTTTCGCAAAAGCTCTCAACAAGGAAACACTTACTGTTGAAGAACTTGACAAATACCGCACAGAATTGTTCCGCTTCTTTGCTAAGGAATATGCAAAGCTCGGCTGGGGCTGTGAGATTCACATCGGTCCGATGCGAAACAACAACACTCTTATGTTCAATAAATTAGGCCCCGATGCAGGCTTCGATTCAATATGCGACAGAGAAATTGCAGAAGGACTTTCCGGTATGCTTAATTCACTTGCAGCTGAAGAAGCTCTGCCGAAGACAGTTCTCTTCACACTCAATCCGAAGGACAATTATGTTCTCGGCTCAATGCTCGGTAATTTCCAGACAAGTGAGGCCGCTTCAAAAATTCAGTTCGGCTCTGCATGGTGGTTTAACGACAATCTTGAGGGTATGCGTGAGCAGATGAAGGCACTTGCAAATCTCGGCGTTCTCGGTAAGTTCGTAGGTATGGTTACTGACTCAAGGAG
>DCGX01000048.1:49176-50093 GCA_002315505.1 Ruminococcaceae bacterium UBA1767 | reverse complement strand
CCCAGCTGAGCTATGCTCCCATTTGCCACATCTTGCCGTCATGCTGGTGGTGACGACAAGAGATACTTTACCATAACAATGCCGATTTGTCAAGCACTTTTTGATAATTTTTTTATTTTTTTGCGCGTTCAATCAATTTAACTATTTCTTTTCCGCTGAATGTATATTTTTTGTCGCAGAACTGACAACACACCTCTGTGCTTTCATCCTGTGACATTTCTTCAAGTGACTCTTTTCCTGTTGAAATCAATGCCGCTTCAACCTTTTCTCTTGAGCAATTACATTTATATTTCGGATATGAATCGTCAAGAACATCAAGCTCGAATTCCGCCAGCACTCTCTGACAGATTTCTTCGGGAGTAAGTCCGTCGCAGAGCATTGATGTAACAGACGGAATATCTTTAATGCATCTTTCAACAGCATCAATTGTATCATCAAATGCAGTCGGCAAAAGCTGAATAATAAAACCGCCCGCCTTTTTAATTGTAAGGTCAGGATTTACAAGAACGCCCAACGCACACACAGACGGAACCTGCTCGCTGACAGCATAGTAGCTCGTGATATCCTCGGCAATTTCGCCCGAAACAAGCGGAATCTGTCCGACATACGGCTCCTTGAGATTTAAGTCCTTAATAACGGTAAGAGAACCATTCGGGCCGATTGCACCCGAAACATCGAGCTTTCCTCTTGAATTAAGCGGAATTTCAACAACAGGATTTGTAACATAGCCTCTTGCATTACCAAAGCTGTCAGAAACTGCAATTACACTACCTGCAGGGCCGTCACCCTTGACTCTAAGAGTAATGCTTTCATTCTCGCCCTTGAGCATACTTCCCATAAGGCTCGATGCCGTCAGAAGTCTGCCGAGTGCGGCTGATGTTACGGCAGATGTCTTATGAATCTGTTCTGCTCTCGAT
>DCGX01000048.1:18974-49163 GCA_002315505.1 Ruminococcaceae bacterium UBA1767 | reverse complement strand
GATACCATTTCGGTGGTTTCCGCCGCCATTATTACAAGTGTACCGTCCTTTGCGATACATCTAACCAGTTTATCCATTACCGTTCCTCCGTTTTACCCACATATCTTGCAACAAAAACAGCTCTTTCTGTTTTATCATTCAATGGGTTTTCCGTCATTTCATCAAAAATATCTATTATTTCAAATTCAGCTTCTTCAAGCCACTTTTTGTAGCATTCAATTTCATATGCACGCTCTGTGAAGCTCTCGTTTGTTCTGTAATAGGCCTCGTCCTCACACTCGAAAATGTCGAGATTAATATCAACGCTGTCATCGTCGTTAAGCGAATTCTGCCACACGCAGTAAACATCGTCACAATCGTAAACAAAAGTGTTATTTGCAAGAACATTTCTGTGCTTATATATTGTATTCACGTCAAAGATGAATATTCCGTTCGGATTCATGAAAAGTCCGACCTTTGAGATAGCCTTTCTCACATCATCCGCACAATCAAGGTGGTTAAGACTGTCAAGCATACACACGCAGGCATCAATCGTGCCGAACAAATCAAGCTCGGTCACATCCTGCTTCAAGAGAAGAACGTCAAGCTCCTCCTCCCAGACCTTGCTCTGAGCCCGGGCGAGCATATCCTCACTCAGGTCAACGCCAATCATTTCATAGCCTTTTTTTGCAAGCTCAACTGTAAGGCTTCCCGTACCGCACGCAAGATCAAGCACACTTGCATTTTCATTAACTCCAAGACGGGCAAAAAGCGTGCCGATATACTCTGCACGCTTAGAATACTCTACATTTTCTGTTAATTCATCGTATGAATACGCAAATGAATCGTACATATTATTTGTTCTCTAAACTATCGAAGAACTTATTGTAGCCGTCGCTGCCATACTGAATTGCACGATTTACACGGCTGATTGTAGCAGTACTTGCACTTGTCTTCTCAACGATAATCTGATACGGAATCTTTTCACGAAGCATCTGTGCGACCTTAATTCTCTGTGACATTTCCTTAAGCTCGCTCATTGTAAGCAGGTCATCAAAAAGATTCTTACAATCCTGCTCGGTTTCGAGGCTGAGAATAGCCTTAATTAAAAGTTGAAGATTTTCATCTTGTAATTTTTCTAACATATTCTACACTCCAAAAATTAATGTATGTATATTCTAACACTTTAATTCTCAAAAGTAAAGTGTTTATTTAAAATTAAACATAGAATTATGTGATTTTTCTTCTGTAATCACCGATGGATTGCATCCGACGAGTACGGTATCCGGACTTTTTACCCCGATATAGTTCATTAGGCTGCCGTCAAATTTACGTAAATCAATCACGTCGACGTACTCATAAAGCTGTGAAATATAAGGTGCAACACAATTTCCGTATGAATCCGTCACAAAAACAAGTCTTTTACCGTTTGAAAGAGAGTTGTTTTTAATATTAATAACTGCACTTCCACCGAAAAGATAAGCCGAATAGGTTGAAACGCTGTAATAATCAGGCTTATCAAATACAGTTCTGTTGATAAGTGTATCTTCAAAATTTCCGTTTTTCGTTTCGATTTCGTCGTAAACAACGGTGTAATCTGTTTTCTCCTTCGGATAATAAATGCTTATATCCTCCGGCTCGGCAAAAGACAAGGTTGCAATTTTACCCTGTGAGCCGAAGCAGAACTTCTCAAAAGTTTCCGCCTTGTAATTCGATAATTCTCCGATACTCTCGTCAAGGCTGTATCCGAAGCTGTCATTGAGCGCCTTTACAATTTCGCCCGATGCCCACACACCTGTTTCCGTCTTCCAGTGGTGGTCGGTTTTGAAGAAGCTCCCGTAGTAATCTTCTTCCCTGCTCTCAAGCAGACAACGAAAATCAAGCACCTTAACATCGGAATTTTTCAGACCTTCAAGGAGGCTGTCAATGTTTGCGTTGTCATTATCCTCTGTTCCTGCCGGAAGCTGATTGTCCTTTACGGAAACCTTTGAAGGATACTGAACATACATAAAATCGATGCCTTTTTCTTCCATTTTTTCATTAAACCATTTAAGACTTTCTGCGTGGAACGAAGTGTCCTGCCTGTCCGAAACAAAGGTAAGATATCCGTTTTTCATCAAGGTTACGGAATCTGTTGCAGTGACAATATTATTACCGACAAGCTTGTTGAATTTTGCATTCGTCTCAACAAATTTGATTCTGCCTATAAGAAGATTTGTTGTGTAATAGTCAACGCTTTCCTTAGCTGTGTTTATTTTTGAAAGAAAAGAATTATCTTCGGCAATGGTGACCTGTGCATCTTCGTTCGGAATTTCATAATCGTCGCAGGTATCAAACGGATATTTCTTCGCCCATTCTCCGTTTGACTGATTGCTGTCATTTTCCTCTGAGGCAATCGGCTCCATCCAATCAAACAACACTCCGACGTAATCACGAACAGCAAATCTAAAAGCAACACTGAGCATAAAGGCAACAACGATTACAATAAATGCAACGCCGACAAATTTCTTTGATTTTTCCATTATGCTCACCTCTTTTATCAGAAATTGAAATAAATAAACGGATTATACGAGCCTTTGACAATGAATGTAATTGCAAGTAAAAACAGTATCAGAAGCATTATACCGTAAATCACATTAAATACAGGCTTGCCAAGATTTAATCTATCCTTGATTTTCGGCACAATCGGGAACGAGAATATCACACCGATAATAAGATAGAACCGATAATTCGACAAATAGAACAATGTGTCATCATCAGTAAGTGAAGTGCCGATGCCGACCATATTTTTAAGGTAATCAACTGCCATACCGAGATTATCACTGCGGAATATCACCCATCCGACAATCACGATAAGCAAGGTGTACAGATGACCGAATACACCGATTTTTTTCGTGAAGCCTGTCAGCTTTTCAATAGTGAGAATCACGAAGAACATAAGTCCCCAAACAAAAAATGTCCAGTTTGCACCATGCCATATTCCCGTAAGTGCCCATACGACGAACAGGTTTCTGACGAGCTTAGGCTTACTTACACGGCTTCCGCCGAGCGGAAAATACACGTAATCTCTGAACCATGTTCCGAGTGAAATATGCCATCTTCTCCAGAATTCCGA
This sequence comes from Ruminococcaceae bacterium UBA1767, assembly GCA_002315505.1. Taxonomy (GTDB): domain Bacteria; phylum Bacillota; class Clostridia; order Oscillospirales; family Acutalibacteraceae; genus CAG-488. Next base: position 46,069 of record DCGX01000048.1, on the reverse strand, counting down.
CACTGATCTTGATATGTACGGATAATTGAAGTTTTCCGAAAAATCGAAGCCGAACATCTTGCCGAGCCCGATTGCCATTTCACTGTAGCCCGAAAAATCGAAGAATATCTGCAAGGTGTATGCAACAGCACCGAGCCATGCGGTCGCAACGGCATTATGCTCGTTATCGAATATTCCGTCGGCAACAATTGCAACATTGTTTGCAATAATAACCTTTTTCAAAAAGCCGTAAATAAACCTGTATGTGCCCTCTGTGAAATGAGAAAGACTTTCCTCGCGGCGGTTTATCTGCTGTGCAATCGTGTTGTACCGCACAATCGGGCCGGCGATGAGCTGTGGAAAGAACGAGATATACAACGCAACATTCATCGGATTTTTCTGCGATTCACCATCGTGGCGGTACACATCAATGACATACGAAAGTGCCTGGAAGGTAAAGAATGAAATTCCTATCGGCAGGCTAAGCTTCGGTACTGTCAGATTTAGATTGAGCAGCAAGTTGACATTTTCAACAGCAAAGCCCGAATATTTGAATACGAATAAAAGTCCTATATTGAAAATCACGGAAAGCGTGACTATTGTCTTACCTTTTTTGCCGTCGGCTTTAAGTCCGAGCAGCCAGTTGACAATAATTGAGCCTATCATCAGCAAAACATATACAGGCTCTCCCCACGCATAAAATAATATACTTGAAATAACAAGTATCGTGTTTTTGAACGAGTTTGATTTAAACAGAGGATTATAATAAAGTATCAGCACTATCGGCAGAAACAAAAACAAAAACGTAGTCTGCGAAAATACCATATTATCCCTCCTTTATTAAAATCCGAGCTGACAAACAAAGCTCATCTGACTTTATATTTTACTTTAATTCGCAATCATTTTCAATAGCTATAAACTAAAAGTTGACTAATTTTTGTAAAAAGTGTATAATGGCTCTAACTTATTTTTTTAGGGTGATTATGTGGATTTTGATAAAAATATTGAATGTATAATCAGTCATTTCCCTTTTAACGGAAAAATGACCGAAATTAAATTAACAGGCTCGGGACTTATCAACAGCACTTACAGAGTTATATTCAGCAATGACGTTTGCGAGAGCAAATACATCCTGCAGAAAATCAACACCAATGTATTTAAGAATCCCGATGAGCTTATGTCAAACATTATGAATGTCACAACCTATCTGCGAAACCAGATTGCTCTTGAGGGAGGAAATCCGCAGAGAGATACGCTGACATTTCTTTATACAAACGAAAATACGCCGTATTATCGTGACGATGAGGGCAACTGCTGGCGAGTATATAAATTTATCGACAAGTGCTATACCGTTGATAAAATCGACTCTCCTGTCAAGGCTTATCGCTCAGGCAAGGCCTTCGGTCATTTCCAGAAGCTCCTTGCAGATTATCCTATTGATAATCTTTTTGAAACAATCAAAAATTTTCACAATACTCCGTCAAGATTTGATGACTTAAATACTGCAATCGAGCAGAATCTTGCAGGCAGAAAAGAGCTTGTAGCAGACGAAATCGACTTCGCAATGAGCAGACTCAAGGACGCTTCAAAGCTGACAGATATGATTAAGAGCGGTGAAATTCCCGTCAGAGTTACTCACAATGACACGAAAATCAACAATGTTCTTTTTGATTCAATTACAAATGAGGCCTTCTGCGTTATCGACCTCGACACAATTATGCCCGGACTTTCACTTTATGATTTTGGTGACAGTATCCGCTCAAGCGCTGTTACAGTTGACGAAACAGAATCCGATTTAAGCCTTGTTGATATTAATATGGAGCTTTATGAGAACTTCGCAAACGGCTTCATCGAGGAAGCGGGTTCCGCTTTAACTCAGGCAGAGCTTGACAATCTTGCATTTTCCGCAAAGCTCATGACGCTTGAATGCGGTGTAAGATTCCTCACGGACTTCCTCAATGGTGACACATATTTCAGAATTGAATATCCCGAGCAGAACATCGTAAGATGTCGCAATCAGTTCAGACTTGTTGAGCAGATTGAGAACAAAATGGATGCAATGAACAATATAGTTAAAGAATCCTACAGGAGGGTTGTTCTTGAAGGCTAAGAAGAAAAGTATAATAATCGCTTCGGCACTGATAGTTATTACTGCAGTGCTTGCGACCGCTTTTCTCCCGAAGGTGTTTTCCTTCGCCCGGAACAACAAGCTCAGCTCTTATTTCTCGCAGGATATCAAAAATGTTGACAATATTGAGCTTATTTCACCTGCTCAGGTAATCGGCGGGAAGTCCGATACTCTTGCAGGTATTAAGGAAAGTCTGCGACTCGGTGCAGACTCCGTTATCGTTGACCTCTGCTTTAAAAAGGATTTTACTCCCGTAATCTGCAGCGACTATACTGTTGCGGAAAGTGCCACACCTGTTGAGGATTTATTCAAGGCTATGTGCACCGACGAATACAAGGATATCTCCGTTTATCTGAATATCATTCAGCTCTCGGATTTATCGAAGCTCAATGAACTTTGCGTGAGCTATAATCTTATCAGCAGAGTATTTTTAACCGGAATTGACAAAGACCACTACGGAATGATAACCTCAGATGATACTATTATCCCGCTTTTTCTCGACTATGAAATCACCTCGGACGACGTGAAATCCGCCGAGGAGGGAGATTTCAGAGTTCCCGAATTTCTCAGCAAGTACGGTGCATTCGGAATCGTAATCAAGGCTGAAAGTGCTGACGAGGAAATTGTCAAGACACTCAATATTTATTCCGTTCCGTTCATCGTCGACAACGTGACAAGTGAAGAGATCTTCTGCGAGGCGGCTCTGAGTAATGCCGTAAGAATCATCACCGACACTCCTGAACGTTCACGTGAAATCATCGATTTATGGACAATTGATATGCAGGAAAGACACGCTTCCTCTGTTGAAAAATCATTGGAAGAGCTTTCCCAAAAAGCAGGTGATTAAATGCTGAGAATTCTTGTTTCCGAGGGAAATCAAACTGTCAGAGAACAAATCAGCAGCGCATTAAAGACTCAGGGCTACGAAGTCTTTGAAATTGACGGTGGCTATGAAACGCTGAGAACATTTCACGCTGACAACAAAATTGATTTAATAATAATGAATACAAAGCTGAACGCAATGAGCGGAATTGAGCTTTGCAAAATAATTCGCAAATTATCCGAAGCTCCCATAATTTTTATTTCAAACAATCCGAGTGACGATGAAGAGCTTCAATGCTTTGATGCAGGTGCAACTGACTATGTACGCAGTCCGCTTAATATTAAAATTCTTATGCACAGGGTTTATATCGCACTCACGAGAATATTAACAAAGGATAATGTTATTGAATCAAAGGTTTTCTCTTTTGACGGTCTGATTATCAACAACTACGCACACGAAATAAGTATACACGAAAAAATTATTCCGCTGACGTCAAAGGAATATCGGGTGCTTTTCAAGCTGACCTCCAATCTCGGCAGAGTTTTCACAAGAGAGCATCTGCTCGATGATATATGGGGCTACGATTACGTCGGCACAGCAAGGAGCGTTGACACTCTGATGGCAAGGCTTCGTGGTAAGCTCGGTCAATGGGGTGAGCGGCACGTTATTACAGTATTCGGAATGGGCTATAAAGTTGAATAAAAAAGGAAGTTGATTTTTGTCAACTTCCTTTTTGCGTTAATTATATCTATCTTTATTTTCTTTAATCGGCAACCACCATGTGAATCCAAAAGCAAGACAATTCAAAAATGCCGTAAACTGCGAAATTCCGTTATTCTTTGCAACATTAATTGCAACTATGAAATACTCCGACAAATGAAGAAGACCCAATGCCGCAAGCGGAATCCATATGCCCCTTGCACTCAGAAATGCAAAAACCGCATACAGAACAACGCAGATAAATTTGCCGTATTTTCTTGACATATTCAGCATAAAATCACCCTATCACGTAATCTTTATATCTCTCTAAAAATCTGATATCGACAACCGCCTTGACATAAATTCCGTCAGCACGGTAATCCTCCTTAATCATAACCCCGTCTTCACGAATCGTATTAACAAGACCGCCCATATTATACGGAATGAGCATCTCCGCTTTCCTTCTCGTCAGAGGAAGTGCAAGCTGAATCTTTGCCATAAGATTCTCAAAGCCTGCATTATTAAGAGCTGAAATCATTACGAATTCGCCCTGTGACGGAAGGATAAATGAATTTCCGCAAAGGTCACATTTATTGAGCACCGAAATAATCGGCTTGTCCTGACAGCCGAGCGAATACAACAAATTCATTGTAACATTAAGATGCTCGGCACAGCAAGGGTCTGAAGCATCGCATACATTGAGAATAAGTGTTGCGCTTGCCGCTTCCTCAAGTGTTGAGCGGAATGCCTCAACGAGGTGATGCGGAAGTCGTCTTACAAGACCAACCGTGTCAATGAGCATTACATCCCTGCCGTCGGGCAGTGTCAACGCTCTTGATGTCGGGTCAAGAGTTGCAAACAGCTTGTTTTCAGCAAGCACGCCTGCATTAGTCAGTGCATTCATAAGTGTTGACTTGCCTGCATTTGTGTAACCGACAATTGCAACGGTTTCAACTCCGTCCTTCTGTCTTCTCGCACGAAGATTTTCTCTTCGCTTTGCAATTTCAACAAGCTCCTCTTCAAGGTTCTGTATCCTTCTGCGGATATGACGTCGGTCACTTTCGAGCTTACTTTCACCCGGTCCTCTTGTACCGATACCGCCACCGAGTCGGGACAGCTCAGTACCCTTTCCGCCAAGTCGAGGAAGTGAGTATTTCAGCTGTGCAAGCTCGACCTGAATTTTACCCTCATTGCTCCTTGCTCTTGCGGCAAAAATATCAAGAATAAGCGTTGTTCTGTCGATGACACGCACATCGGTTTCATCCTCGATGTTTCTCTGCTGTGACGGAGTAAGCTCACCGTCAAAAATCAGCAAATCAACCTCATTTGCATCTGCGAATTCCTTTATTTCATCAAGTCTGCCCGAGCCTACATATGTAGCTGAATCAGGCTTATCTCTTTTCTGAATAACCTTTGCAAGCACGACAGCTCCTGCCGTACGTGCAAGCTCCTCAAGCTCGTCAATGGACACCTGTGCATCGTATAATCCCATATCAATGCCGACAAGCATCGCCTTTTCGGGCTCACGGCTGTTTTCGTAAAATTCCATATTAATATCCCTTCGGATTATTCTTCTGCCATCTCCATGAGTCCTCGCACATCTTTTCGATTCCTCTTTCGGCTACCCAGCCAAGCTCTGCCTTTGCCTTTGAAGGGTCTGAATAGCAGGTTGCAAGGTCACCGGGTCTTCGTGGTACAATTTTGTAATTAACCTTTACACCGCTTGCCTTTTCAACAGCCTTAACTATGTCAAGCACGCTGTATCCGTTTCCCGTGCCGAGATTATAGATGTTCACACCCGTACAAGACGCAACCTTTTCCACAGCCTTGATATGACCGAGTGCAAGGTCAACAACATGAATATAATCCCTGACACCTGTTCCGTCGTGGGTGTCATAATCGTCACCGAAGACGCTCAGACATGACAATTTACCGACAGCAACCTGTGTTACATACGGCATAAGATTGTTCGGAATTCCGTTAGGATTTTCACCGATTCTTCCGCTCTCGTGAGCACCGATAGGATTGAAATAGCGAAGAATAGTAATGCTCCAGTCCTTGTCGGAAACGTACAAATCCTGTAAAATAAGCTCAATCATATACTTTGTTGTGCCGTACGGATTTGTTGTGCCGCCGATTTGCATAGTTTCTTTAAGCGGTGACGGATTATTCATTCCGTAAACCGTTGCAGACGAGCTGAAAACTATTTTTTTACAGCCGGCATCACGCATAGCCTCGCAAAGAGTAATTGTTCCGCCGACATTATTCTCATAGTATTCAAGCGGCTTCTGTACACTTTCACCGACAGCCTTAAGTCCTGCAAAGTGAATTACAGCGTCAATATTATTCTCGGCAAAAATCTTTTCAAGTCCGTCTCTGTCACGAATATCACATTCGTAAAACTTAAAGTCTTTGCCTGTAAGTTCCTTTATTCTGTTGAGCGACTCCGCACAGCTATTGTAAAAATTGTCAAGCACCACAATTTCATAACCTGCATTGAGAAGTTCAACGCAGGTGTGAGAGCCGATATAACCTGCTCCGCCTGTTACAAGAATTTTCATAGCATACCTCAATTGACAAAAATTAAATTATACAGTATTATTATACCTGTAAAATTCAAAAATGCAATACCAAAACGAGGTAATTATGAGCAATTTATCAGATATAGGTGTAATAAAAAATATCTTAAACAAACACGGCTTCACTTTTTCAAAAGCACTCGGACAGAATTTTATAATCAATCCCGGAGTTTGTCCGAGAATCGCCGAGGAGGGCGGTGCAAGAGAGGGCATCGGAGTAATCGAGGTTGGAGCGGGAATCGGTGTACTCACCGCTGAGCTTGCAAAGAGAGCTGACAAGGTTGTCTGCATTGAGCTTGACGAAAGACTTTTTCCTGTTCTCGACGAAACACTTGCTGATTTTGACAACATAAAAATCATTCACGGTGATATTTTAAAGGTTGATTTGCAGAAAATCATCGAAGAGGAATTCGGTGATATGCCCGTTACTGTTTGCGCAAATCTGCCGTATTACATCACCTCGCCCGTAATTATGAAGCTGCTCGAAAGCAAGCTCCCGATTGAAGCAATCACCGTTATGGTACAAAAGGAAGCCGCACAGAGATTGTGTGCAAATGTCGGCTCAAGAGATTCCGGTGCAGTCACAGTTGCGGTTAATTATTATGCCGAAGCACAGAAATTATTTGACGTTTCAAGGGGTTCGTTTATGCCGTCACCGAATGTTGACAGTGCAGTAATCCGACTTGATATAAGACAGAATCCGCCCGTTGAAGTAAGTGACGAAAAATTCTTTTTCAGTATGGTTAAATCAGCATTTGCGCAACGCAGAAAAACCGCCTCAAACGGAATCAGTGCAGGCACGGGAATATCAAAAGGAACAGTAATTGAAGCTATAGAAAACTGCGGAATGAATCCATCAGTCAGAGCGGAAAGCCTTTCAATGGAAGAGCTCGGAGAATTGTGTGAGGAATTAATCAGAATTAAATAGTCAAGAAAAAGGTCGCTCCGATTGGAACGACCTTGATTTTATTTGATTGAGTTTATGCCTGAACACCGAAGAGTGCAAGCCACTGGTCTGTGTAAGCACAGGTTACAACGAGATATGCAATGTAAATAACAAGCATTGCAACACCCTGCCAGCGACGGAATTTCTTTGCGATAATTGTCGGAACAATAGCAATGAGTGTTACAAGAATTGCCATCGGGAAATCGAGGTAACGGTTAATATCGGAAACACCGAGTGTTCCGCCGTAAACGAAAGAACAAATCGGAAGAATCAATACTGTATCAATTACGTTTGCACCGATAATATTACCAACTGAAAGTGAAGCCTGCTTCTTTGCAATAGCTGTAACAGCTGTAACAAGCTCAGGAAGCGATGTGCCGATTGCAACGATTGTTACACCGATGATTGCCTCTGAAACACCCCATGATTTTGCAATGATTGTTGCATTGTTAACCATAAGTCTTGAGCCGAGGAAGATTGCAACTGCACCGCCGAGAAGCTGTGCCAAATTGATAACAACTGTCTTTGTGTCCTTGTCAACCTCTTCCTTTTCGCCGCCCATTTCCTTCTTTGCAGAAATAACATTTTCAACGATGAATGCAGTGAAAATAATGAGAAGAATAACTGCACCCCAAGGCTGAAGTCCGCCTGTGAAGAATGTTGTAGCGAGAACTGCGAGAACTGATGCGATAAGCAAAAGTGCCTTCGGTGTGAATTTCTTTCTTTCGATAACTGCAGGGATAAAGATAAGGCTGACCGCCATAATCATAGCCGTATTTGCGATAACAGAACCGATTCCGTTACCGATTGCCATACCGACCATTCCTTCGGATTCCGCAACCTTTCCTGCGACCAGGGCTGCGTGTCCCTCAACTGCCGCGAGAGTTGAAACAATGATTTCCGGCAATGTTGTTGCCAAGCTTACGATTGTTGCACCAACGATGAACTTTGGTATTCCTGTTGCCTCTGCGCGCCATGAAGCTCCGTCAACGAACCAGTCACCACCCTTGATGATGAGCACAAGTCCGATTACGAAAAACACATAAACTGTCCATGCCGGCAAAGATGCAATAAATGCTGCCATATAATTTACCTCCATTATATTTTCGGAATAATCAAACATTTTCTGCCAATATTACATTTAAAGGAGTGTTTGATATGTCCGAAATTTTTCTTCCGCAAATCATTGCTTTCGGCAACGATTCGCTGAAATCTTTACACCATGAGCTTGATGAATCTGCAATTATAGTCAGTAAAAATCACGATTTTATAAATGCAGAATTTTACAACAGCTCCAATCGTGCGTGTTTTAAAATCATACCACAAGAAAATATTATTGTCAATGAAAATATAAATGAACTTTACGACAGTGCAATTAAATTTATTTCCGACAAAAATCCGACAAAAATTATAGGTATCGGCAGCAGTGATATAATCGACCTTGCAATGCTCTTGTCTTATCAAAGCGGGATTCAATTTTCTGCCGTTCCATATGGCTGTGCCTGTGGCATGACGGACTTTCAAGGTGCAGATTACACAGAATACCGAAAATCTCCGTCCTCGGTTGTTCTTTGTCCGAAATTTATTTACTCTCTCGGCTCTGCCACTGTTGTCTACGATGCGCTTGCCTGCTTTGCTTATGCAATCGATACTCTGCTTTCGTGCAGCAACAATGTGATTTATGATATGGCGGTAAATGGTGCGGTCGGAATTCTCAACACAATTACCGCATCATTCCGTGGTGATGTTATTGCGCTTGAAAAGCTGATGTATCATATGTATTACTGTGTCGTCGCCCACAGAAATATGACAAATCTCGGCACATCTGTTTTAAACAGTGTTACCTCATTTTTCGCACAGCTCGGCTATCCTAAGCAGAGCCTTGCCGCTTTATGTATACCTAACATTATGGAGAAATATATATGCACTCCGTTTTCGGAAATTATGCGAAAAAGCTCGGTAATCAATTATTCCGAAAGTGACGAGGATTGCGCGTTAAATCTTATCGAAAGAGTAAGAAATATACAGGCCTCCATGTCCATACCACGAGGTGTACGTGCATACGGAGCTGATGAAAGCCTGTATAATGAATTAGCCGAAAAGTCAAAAATTCAAAGAGCTTTGCTCGATAATTGTTTTTACGGCAGTTTTAAATTTGCAAAAATGTGATTTATTCCATATTATATTCATCGTCTGCAGAAAGCTCGGTAACCTTTTCCTCCTCTTTCTCCTCTTCCTTTTCTTCCTCTACAGTATCATCAATCATCTCGGAATCGGAAAGTTCAGTTACATTTTCCTCTGTTTTATCTTCAGTTGAGTCAGCTTCTTCAGTTACCTTTTCCTCTTCAACAGGCTCTGCCGTTTCTTCTGTCGGCTTTTCGCCTGCAATTTCGTTCTTTTCCTCACCGACTACAAAAATGCCCTCAGTCTTTTCTCTGCCACACGGCAAAATATTCGGTGAAGCAAGTGAGAAAACGTCCGTACACATATCCTCAAGAGCATAAACGTGCTTTGCAAAACCGTCAAGCTCATCAAAATCCGATGCCTTTGTGATAATCGGGAGCCTACAGGTTTCTTTCATTACCTTAAGAATTTCTTTTCCGTTGTCATTCATTGCAAGTACGTGGATGTACGGCGGATTTTCTTTATAATCGTCAACAACAAAGCCCATAAATGCGTGAAGAACAATTCTTCTGATTCTTGCGTGAGAGTATCTCTTTGTCTTTGCGAGCTGATACAGCTCCTCAAGTGAACCTGCTTTAAGAGCGGCATCGTGGATTCTGTATTCGATTCCCTCACTGACATCGGGCGACCTACCGATTGCCTCTGCACTGAGCTGACGCATACAGCAGAGAATACTGAATTCGAGCTTTGTTATCGGGCAAGGCGCACTGCCATTTTCAAGCTCACGATTGATTATCTCCGCAACTGTGTCGGGAACATAATTTTCCCATTCCTTACTGTCGCTGAGAATCATATTACGGATATCCGATGCCGAAGCAAGTCCGTCAATTTTCTTTGTCGAATCGTGGTCAACACCGATACGTCTGATTGTCATCGGAATCATATCGGAGCCGAGCTTATCAAGTGCGTTGAGGTATTCAATTGCAAGCGTATTATTCGGCTTTTCGAGAATATCAAAAAATCTGTTGCCTGCAACCGCCTTCAATGCCTCTGCACGAGCTGTAGCAAAGCCAAGTCCGAGGTCAAGATTTTCACGAAGTCTTTCACCGAGAGTCTCGCTGTTGAGAACGTTTTTACATTCAATAAGCTCGTCAATGTTTCCACATTCACTACCGAAGCTGAGCATTTCAACGCATCCGAGTGCATCGAGCAACGATACTCCGCCCTCAGCGAATCTCTGGGCATAGGATGTGCTCCACATTGTCGGCATTTCAATAACAAGGTCTATTCCGTTTTTGACTGCCATTTCAGCTCTTGCCCATTTTGAAAGAAGAGCCGTTTCACCTCTCTGAACATAGTTTGAGCTCATTACAGCTACCATATGTGTAAGCTCTCCAAGCTCCTTCGTTCTTGCTATCTGATATTTATGTCCGTAATGAAACGGATTATATTCTGCAATAATTCCTCCGATTTTCATAGTTTGCCTCCCATTTTATGAAAAAATCTCTTGAAAAAAATATCCAATATGTTTATAATATAACAGAATTGAAAAAGTATCAATATTTTGGAGGTAAAAAAATGAAAATTCTTGTTGTTAACGCAGGAAGCTCATCACTCAAGTACCAGCTCATCGATATGGAAAATGAGTCTGTACTTGCAAAGGGTATCTGTGAGCAGATAGGCACAGAAAGCACATTCACTCACAAGGTTCCGTCAAACGAAGAAAAGAATATTAAGGATGCTCCGATGGAGATGGCTGACCACGCAGCAGCTCTCTCAATCGTTCTTGACACTCTCGTAAGTGCTGACCACGGTGTTATCGCTTCCATGAGTGAAATTGAGGCTGTTGGTCATCGTGTTCTTCACGGCGGCGAAAAGTTCAGCGGCTCAGTTCTTGTTAATGATGATGTTGAAGCAGCTATCAGAGAGTGCTTCGACCTCGGACCTCTTCACAACCCTGCTAACCTTACAGGTATCAAGGCTTGTCAGAAGATTATGCCGAACGTTCCGCAGGTTGCTGTATTTGATACAGGCTTCCATCAGACAATGCCTGACTATGCATATATGTATGCTCTCCCGTATGAGTACTATGAGAAGTACGGCATCCGTCGTTACGGCTTCCACGGTACATCACACCGTTTTGTAAGCAAGAAGTGTCTTGACCTGCTCGGCAATCCTGAGCACAGCAAGATTGTTACCTGCCATCTTGGCAACGGCTCTTCAATTTCAGCTGTTGTTGACGGCAAGTGCTTCGACACAACAATGGGTGTTACTCCTCTTGAGGGTATTATGATGGGTACTCGTTGCGGTTCTATCGACCCTGCTATTGTTCCGATTATCATGAAGAAGGAAGGCCTCACAGCTGACCAGATGGATACAGTTATGAACAAGAAGTCGGGTATGCTCGGTCTTTGCGGCACATCAGACAACAGAACAATCGAAGGCAGAGCTAAGGAAGGCGATGAAAGAGCAAAGCTCATCGAGTCAATGCTTTGCCACCAGCTCACAAAGTATGTCGGCGGATACGCTGCTGCTATGGGCGGTCTTGATGCAATCGTATTCACAGGCGGTATCGGTGAGAATAATCCTCAGTACAGAGATCGTGTTTGCGATAAGCTCAAGTTCCTCGGTGTTGAAATTAATTATGACGAGAATGACCGTCTCAGAAGAGGTCCGGAGGGCGAAATTTCAACTCCGAACTCAAAGGTTAAGGTTTTCGTTATCTGCACAAACGAAGAGCTTATGATTGCAAGAGATACAAAGGAAATCGTAGAAGCTCTTTAATATGCAAATATTCATTGATGCCGACGGATGTCCCGTTGTTGACATAACTGTTAAAATTGCCGTTGAAAACAATATTAAATGCACTATTATCTGTGACACCTCACACGAATTCAACAAGCAGGGTGCTGAAACTCTCGTTGTTGAAAAAGGTGCTGACAGCGCAGACTTCAAGATTGTGAATTGTGTCAGAGAAAATGACATTGTTGTCACACAGGATTACGGACTTGCGGCAATGTGTCTTTCAAGAAGGGCTGTTCCGATAAGTCAGAACGGTATGATTTACAACGACAGGAATATTGACCAGCTGCTTTTCACACGTTATGTTTCAAAAAAGGTTCGTAACGCAGGCGGACGACTCAAAGGTCCGTCAAAACGAACAGCTGAACAGGACGAAGCATTCAGAACGGCACTAATAAGACTAATACAACAAGCAAAGAGTACAGACCGATAATCTGTACTCTTTTGAGAATAAAGGTATGACCATTATGAAAGTAACCTATAAAGCTGCGGCTAAAATCAATCTGATGCTCGACATTCTTACAAGACTCGACAACGGCTATCACAGCCTTTTTATGCTAATGCAATCCGTCGGTCTTTATGATACGGTAAGTGTTGAGAAAGCAGAAGGTGACGAGATTACTATCACCTGCTCGCAGGATAAAATTCCGTGCGACCGGTCAAATATTGCTTACAAGGCAGCAGTCGCTTTCTTTAAAGCAACTGATATTGAGCCGTGCGGGCTGAACATTCATATTGAAAAGGACATTCCGTTTGCAGCAGGTATGGCCGGCGGAAGTGCTGACGGTGCGGCTGTTATTGCGGCACTCAACGATATTTTCGAAACAGATTTATCAAATCAACAGCTTTGCGGCATCGGTGTGAAAGTTGGTGCAGATGTTCCGTTCTGTCTTACAGGCGGCACTATGCTTGCGCAGAATATAGGCGAAATTCTTTCACCTCTTCCACCGCTTGAGGATTGCTATATTGTTCTTGCAAAGCCCGACAGAGGTGTTTCGACCAAGGAAGCCTATGGTGCTTTCGACACAGCGGTAAATATTCGTCATCTTGACACCTGCGGTATGCTCTATGCCGCATCTGAAGGAAACTTTGAAGGCATATGCAAGCGATGCAAAAACGTATTCGAACAGCTTATTGAAGTCCCTGAGAGAGTGCCTATTAAATCCATTCTCAACAGACATGGTGCATTATGTGCCTGCATGAGCGGAAGCGGTCCAACGGTTTACGGAATATTTGATGATGAGTCAAAGGCTCAGGCGGCTGTTTCAAATCTTAAGTCAATCTGCAAAAATTCTTACATAACAAAGCCTGTTACAACAGGACTCGAAAGAATATAAAAATACGGAGCTGTTGTTGAATGCAACAGCTCCTATTATGTATCATTATGTTTTATGCAATTCTTGACACCGAAACACCTGAATTTCCCGGTCCGATGATGAAATTATTTGTTTCATTCGGTGTGCACAAAATAGTGTTCTGAATCGAGGGCTTCTGCTTAACCGAAACGATTACTCTGCCCTTATTCGGTGACAACTGTTTTTCGAGTGTTTCACCCGGTTTTAATTCAACCATTCCGATATCGTCATTACCGAAAAGTAAATACGAGTAATTCTCTCCGAGGAAGTTTCTCGATGCCGTGATAGTAATTTTAATAAAATTTTTATTAACCTTTGCTGTCTGTACTGCCATCTGTAGTCACCCTTCCGTTCAATTTTGCGTAATTGTTGATTAGAGTATATCACTGAATGTACAAAACGAGTACGAATAATAATTCTAATTCGGAACTACAATTGACAAATATGTAAATTTTTCAAAAATTATATCATTTTTTCAGTTTTTTGATTGATTTTACAGAGCTTTGCATACGGACCATCATTCTCAAGAAGCTGAGCGTGTGTTCCCTGCTCCGCAATCTCTCCGTTTTCGAGCATAATAATGTTGTCAGCTTTCATAACTGTTGTGAGCCTGTGAGCGATTACAACAACTGTTCTGCTCTTTGAAAGCTCATCAATTGCCTGCTGTATTAGAGCCTCTGTTTCGTTGTCGACCGCGGATGTTGCCTCATCGAGAATAAGAACAGGACTGTCCTTGAGTATAGCTCTTGCGATTGCAATTCTCTGCTTCTGTCCGCCCGAAAGACGGATTCCGCGTTCCCCTATTATTGTTTCGTAACCATCGGGCATATTCCTTACAAAATCATCTGACCTTGATATTCTTGCCGCCTCGAGCACCTGCTCACGGGTGGCTTTTTCGTTTCCGTAAGCAATGTTTTCATAAATTGTTCCGTTGAAAAGGAATACATCCTGCAAAACAATTGACAGATTTTCACGAAGAGTTCTAAGCGTAATACTCTTAAACGGCTTTCCGTCGAGAAGAATTTCACCCGAAATCGGGTCATAAAATCGTTCCATAAGTGACACAATTGTTGACTTTCCGACACCTGTTGCACCGACAAAAGCAATCATTTTGCCCGCATTAACCTTAAAAGAAACATCCTTAAGTACAGGCTCTTTTTCATTATAATAGAAGGTTACGTTTCTGAATTCAATTTCACCCTTTGCTCTGCCTATATCAACGGCATTTTCGTCGTCCTTGATTTCAGGCTCTGTGTCAAGAATCTGAAGAACTCTGCTGCCGCCTGCAAATGCATTCTGCACATCCTCAACAATTCTTGAAAGAACCGCAATCGGTGAATAGAAAAGTGAAAGATACATAAAGAATCCGACAACATCAGCCGTGGACATAGTACCTCTCATTGCAAGTGTACCACCGATTCCCATAACGAGCACTGAGCCGAGAGAAGTCAAAAATTCGATTGACGGATGGAATATTGCCGCCGAAAGTGTTGCACTTATATTAGCCGAAATATAATACTCACAGAATTCCGACATTCCTTTATTTTCATGTTCTTCCTTGCCAAATGCCTGAATTTCCTTCATACCTGAAATATTATCCTGCACCTTTGAGTTAAGCTCGGCAAGTATTTTCTGATTTTTTCTGAATTTTGATCTTACTTTTCTTGAGAATTTTCCGCTCACAAATACAATAACAGGAACGGGAATCAATGCACATAATGCAAGTATCGGATTGATTTTAAATATCATAATCGACACAAGCACAACAATTAACACATTTGAAGCAAGGTCCGGCAATGCGTGAGCAACAAGCGTTTCCATATTGCGAGTATCGTTGATGACACGGCTCATCATTTCACCTGTCTGCTTGTCACTGAAATAGCTCTGCGACAGAGTCTGCAATTTTGCATATACCTTCTTGGTAAGGTCACCGACAAAAAACCATGCAGCAACGTGAGCCTGATATCTTGACAAAAATGACAGCAAAGATTTCACAAGATAGGCAGCAAGCAATATTACCGCATATTTAATCATCTGCGACTGCGTGCCGGTTCCCTCTGTCAATGCCGCTGTGAGCTTTCGTACCATTTCGGGTGTAACAAGGCTGACCGCCGCAATTAATAGCAATGCGATAGTTGTAATTATCATCGCACCCCATACAGGCTTCGCCATTTTAAGATATCGTTTCAAGTCCTTCATTGCTTTTCACTTCCAAAGTATAATTTAACACCGCACAAAAAATTGTGCGGCATTGTTTATATATTCATATATTTTCGATAGAGCGGCAATACGCCCTCCTTCGATTCAGTAAAGCTCGGTCTTGGCTGAAAAATTCCCGGATAAGCATTTCCTTCAATCACAACAGGACCATTTTCTGAAATTGCGACGTCCCAACCGACATAACCCATTGACGGCACAAGAAGAGCCGCTCTTTCAACGAGTTCCTTAGCCTCTTTATGCATCGGAATCTTAAAACCGAGAATGCTCTCACCTGTTGCAGGATGCTTTTCGTAAACAAAATCTTCCTTATCGAGGGCAGGAGTCACTACAACTCCGTTTTCGTCCGCAAAGGCATACATTCCGCCGCTGTGGAAATTATCGACAACACCATTGTTGCCGAATTTAATAATCGTCTGCAAAAGATGTGACTCACCATCCTTACAGAATGTAAACATACGCATAGTATTAACCGAATTCGGATAAATTCTTGACATCTCAGAATGCTGAACAAGATAGTTCTCCACAAGCATCTGATTGTTTTCGACAAATCTTTTATATTCTGCTTCAACATCCATAGCCTCGGTATAGGTGAGCTTTTCAATACCCTTTCCGCAGATTCCGTCAGCAGGCTTAACGATAACGGCACCGTATTTTTTGAGCATAGCTTCAAGGTCGGAGGCAGTTGCCTTTCTCAGATCAATCCACTCTCTGCCGATAAAATCCTTAAAAAGCTCGTTGAAAAGTATTTTATCATCAAAAACATTCATCTTTGATTTATCATTATAATCCCTGATGATGTTATTATTAAGACCTCGTGTAAGGAATGTAGCTTTTTTAGCATCGTTGATACTGTAAAATTCAAACTCCCTGTAATCATTATATCCTGACTTAAATTTAAGACCGCAACGAATCATATCAATAAGAATAACAGGCTTAACCTTCTTTTCCTTTTTGGCTATGTATCCCGCGGTTTCGCTCATACTTTTTATGTCAAGATTTTTTATGCATCTCATCAGATATGCAAACCCCGTCATATTAAATTCCCCTTTAATCACAATTAATAACATTATACTATATTAATCATCATATTTCAACAAAAATTGCTTATGTTTTTTATGTTTATTTACAATATCGAAAATGGCTATTTTTTTGATATATTTAATGCTTTTCGTAAAAATAAACATATTTTTTTATTATTTTTGTACAATAAATTTATTCATTTTATTTGACTTTTGCATAAACTTTTGTTACAATATAATGGAAATTATGCTTATTGAAGCTATAAGGAGGAATAAACCTTGACAGACGCAAAAACTCTCGCATATATCAATATGTATGCAGTACTTGGCTCACTTGAAAATCTCTGTGAGCTCGACCCGAAAGCAAGCGCTCTTGTTTCTGACATAAAGCCTATTTCTATCGGCTTTGAAGTTAAAGACGGCCCTTGCGCTACAATAACCTTCAAAAACGGCAGATGCCGTATGGAGCAGGGTGTTAACGAATGTGACGTTAAGCTCCCGTTCTCATCATGTGAGAAATTTAACGGCTTGATTGACGGTACAGTAACACCGATTCCTTCAAAGGGATTTCTTCATATCAAGTTCCTTTTGGACAAATTCACAAAGCTTACAGATATGCTCTCAGCATACATGAGACCATCTGAAGAGGACCTTAAGGATGAGGAATTCTTTAACCTTAGCACAACTCTTCTCTTCTACACAATCACAGTTGCTATCTCTCAGATCGGTAACCACGATGAAATCGGTAAGTTCTCAGCAAGCCACATCATCGATGGTGATGTTAAGATGTCAATTAAGGGCGGTCCTGCTTCTACAATTCATTGTAAGAACGGTCACCTTGTTACAATCAAGAAGGCTCCTGAAAACCCAAGATCAATCATGGAATTCGGCAGCATGCAGCTTGCTAACGACTTGTTCAACGGCAAAGTAAGTGCTATGGCTCAGATCGGTGAAGGCACAATCGGTATGTTCGGTATGATCAACATGATTGATAACGTTAACCGTATTCTTGACAGAGTCGGATTATATCTTGCATAAGGAGGACACAACAATGGCTAATTTTAAAATTAATCAATATGACAAAAGCCGTGAACTCTTTGCACGTGCTACAAAAGTAATTCCTTCAGGTGTTTACGGTCATCTCGGCCCTGCTGAAGGTAACTTCATTCCTGTATCTGCATGGCCTTTCTTCTCAGAGAAGGCTAAGGGTACATACTTCTGGGATGTTGACGGCAACAGATTCATCGACTATATGTGCGCATACGGTCCTAACATCATGGGTTACAATGACCCTGACGTTGACAAGGCTGCTATGGCTCAGGCTAAATTAGAAAACTGCACAACCTCACCTTCATATAAGATGGTTGAGCTTGCAGAGCTTATGGTTGACACAGTTAACACAGCTGACTGGGCATTCTTCGCAAAGAACGGTAATGACGTTACAACACTTGCTATCATGGCTGCTCGTAATGCTACACATAAGAAAAAGATTATCTTTGTTAACGGCTTCTATCACGGTGTTTCTGCTGTTGTTCAGAAGATTGACTATCCGGGCATTCTTCCTGAGGATGTTGCTAACAACCTCTATGTTGATTGGAATGACTTTGATGCTCTTGAGAAGCTCGTTGCTGAGAATGACGGCGAAATCGCTGCATTTATCTCAACACCATATCTTCATGGTAACTACTTTGACAACGTTCTTCCTGCTGACGGCTACTGGCAGAAGGTTCGTAACCTCTGCACAGAGAAGGGTATCGTTCTCATCGTTGATGACGTTCGTGCAGGCTTCCGTCTTGACACAGCAGGTTCTGACCACTACTATGGTTTCGAGGCTGATATGATCTGCTTCTGTAAGGCTATTGCTAACGGCTGGAACGTATCCTGCCTTTGCGGTAAGGATTTCCTCAGAGATGCTGTTGCAGGTATGTCTTACACAGGTTCATACTGGATGAGTGCTGTTCCGTTCGCAGCAGGTATTGCTAATATCACAAAGATGCGTGAGCTTAATCTCCCGTCAATCCTTCTTGATAAGGGTAAGAAGCTCTGTGACGGACTTAAAGAAGCAGGTAAGAACAACGGCTTTGACCTTGTTGTTTCAGGTGAACCATCATTGTTCTACCTCAGAATCGCTAACGACGACACAATGATGCTCCATCAGGCATGGATTGCTGAGTGTGTTAAGAGAGGCGTATTCTTCGCAGGTCATCACAACCACTTCATCAACTATGCTCTTTCTGATGCTGACATCAAGGAAACACTTGAAATTGCTGATGAAGCATTCAAGGTTGTTAAGAAGGAACATCCTGAAGCATTTTAATTAATCTGAATCACTAACCCCCTGCTTACATAACAGGGGGTTATGAGAATAAATTGAAACAAATTTAATTATAAGGAGGAAATCCAAATGGCATTAACCAAAAAAGAATGGTTGGCTCTTGAGAAAAAGGCTGACGAACTTCGTAACCTTTGCCTCGACACAACATTCTGGGCAGGTAGTGGTCACATCGGCGGCGGTATGAGCTGCATGGATATGCTCACTATCCTCTATCATAAGTACCTCAACATTAAAGCTGACGATCCAAACTGGGCAGACAGAGACCGTTTTATCCTTTCAAAGGGTCATTCAGGTATCGCATATGCTCCTGTTCTTTGTGACTTCGGCTACAACGATAAAGAACAGCTTAAAACATTCAACCTCACAAACTCAAAGATGGGTATTCACCTCGACTCAAATAAGGTTGTAGGTGTTGACGCATCAACAGGTTCACTCGGTCACGGACTTTCAATTGCTCTCGGCACAGGCCTTGCAGCAAGAGTTCTCGGTAAGGATTACAAAACATACTGTATCCTTGGTGACGGTGAGTGTGACGAGGGTTCAAACTGGGAAGCAGCTATGTCAATCGCAGCTTTCAAGGCTACTAACGTTATCACATTCGTTGACCGTAACAAGTGCATGATCGACGGACGTACAGAAGACGTTATGCCTCTTGAACCATTCGCTGACAAGTGGCGTGCTTTCGGCTTCCACGTAATCGAAGTTGACGGTCAGAACCTCAACGAGCTTTCAGAAGCTATTGATTATGCTCTCGGCGAGCCTGATGCTCCTGTTATGATTATCGCCGACACAATCAAGGGCGCAGGTATCGACTTCATGGAGGACGATTATCACTGGCATTACGGTGCTATTGATGAAGAAAAATACAAGTTGGCTAAGGAAAGCCTTAAGAAATATTATGCTCAGCGTGTAGCTCGTGCAGAGAAGGAGGGCAAATAATCATGGCAGGCGGACTTTCATATACAGCTCTTGAAGCTACAGACCTTTCTACTGCTGAAATTTACGGCCAGACTCTTGTTGAACTCGGTGCAGAGCACAAGGAAATCGTTGGTCTTTCAGCTGACCTTGCCGGTTCTACAAAAATCGGTGCTTTCGGTAAGGCATATCCTGACCGTTTCTTCAATGTAGGTATTGCTGAGCAGAATATGTTCGGTATTGCTGCAGGTATGGCTAAAGCAGGTCTTGTACCATTCGTATCTACATTCTCAACTTTCGCATCTCTTCGTTCTGCTGACCAGATTCATACAGATATCTGCTATCAGAACATCAATGTTAAAACAATTGCTACTCACTCAGGTACATCCTTCGGCCAGGCAGGTTCAACTCATCATGCTATTTGTGATATGGCAGTTATGCGTTCACTTCCTAACATGACTCTCATCTGCCCTGCTGATGGTGTTGAAACAGCAGCAGCTGTTCAGGCAGCATATGACAATTTCGGTCCATACTACATCCGTATCAACCGTGGATTTGACCGTGTCCTTTACGGCAAGGATTATCCTCGTGAGTACAAGTTTGAAGTTGGTAAGGCAATCGAGGTTAATCCGGGTACTGATATCACAGTTATCGCTTGCGGTTCTTGTGTATTCCAGGCTTACCAGGCTGCTAAGTTCCTCGAGGAAGCTGACGGACTTAAGGTTCGTGTTCTTGATATGCATACAATCAAGCCTCTTGATAAGGAAGCTGTTCTTAAAGCAGTTATGGATACACGTCGTATCATCACTGTAGAAGACCATTCAGTTATCGGCGGTCTTGGCTCTGCTGTTGCAGAGGTTATGGCTGAAGCAGGTAAGGGTTGTGCATTCACACGTCTTGGTCTTCAGGACAAATTCGCTCCTATCGGTCTTCATGAGGATATCATGTCAATGCTCGGTATTGACTGTAACGGTATCGTTAACGCAGTTCGTGAAGCTATGAACAAGGACTTCGAAGAAGACGACAACTGGGACGACGATGTATAATATCGGAAAGGAATGATTTATAATGGCAAATGAAGTTTTATTAACCAATAAAATCTTCCTTAACTCTGCTTTACCCCTTCTGAAGGTTATCGCTACCGACGACCCGAAGCTCGCTAAGAAATTCGAGAAGGTTCACTGCATTTACCAGGTAAGTGCTCTTGATCCGAACGCTCCGGAAGGAAAATATGCTACTCACTTCACCGTTAACAATGGTGAATGGAAGGTTTGTGCAGACAAAGTTGCTTCCAATGCTCACATTGAGCTTGAGTTCAAGTCAATGGAGGCTATGAACGCATTCTTCAAGAGTCAGATAAACCCGGGTACACTTCCTAAAATGAAGGGTGTTCTCAAAAAGCCTGTTGAATTCGCTTCATTCATGGCAGTGCTTCTTAAAATGTCTTCGCTTCTTAACATTAAGGAGGCTCCGGCTGATGAAGCTACACAGGTTCTTGCTTGTAAGTGCTTCTTCTATCTCCTTTCTTCAGGTATCAGCCAGCTCAACAAGAATGGTCACGAGGCTGTTCATGACTGGGCTAAGAAGAGTCCTGACCGTGTTTATGCATGGGCAGTTGACGGACATCCTGAGGTTAACGCTTTCCTTCGTGTTAAGGCAGGTAAGACAAGAGCAGGTCGTGGCACATACAAGAGAGCTATGCCTTTCTTCACAATGAGATTTGACAGCCTTCCAAGTGCATTCGGCATTCTTCTTTCAACAGATGATATGCTTGATTCAACAAGAAAGGGCAAACTCATCATGGACGGTGCTCCTGAATTCGGTGCACAGATTGGTGATTTCATGATGCAGGTTGGCGCATTTGCACAGGGTTAAGTAAATATAATAATATAGCAGTCGACTTTATTAAGCCGGCTGCTTATTTTTGCATCAAAAATGGCTGTCGCTAAAGGGACAAACCAATAAGGATACTACAAATACAATACCGTACACAAAGGCATAATGCTGATGGAGTATTGTTCTTCATCGGTGTTTATTATAAGCGAGCAAAATCATTATTTCACACATTCGACTATGCAGAATTTCCTTGTTATAATGTAATCAAAAATAACAAGGAGGTTTGTTTATGTCAAAGGCCAAAAATCACTTTTATATTTCCAAAAACTATGATATTATTGTATTGTAGGATGTGATGTCAGTGCTTTCGTATGAAGAACTTTTTAATGATGACGGGCATGAAGAAGCTGTAAAAGCATTCTATTCTGTTTGTTTTGATAATGAGATTCCTGCTATTTGTTTGTTATCCAATTATCCAAAAATGCCATTTGTTCATCCGTATGGAACCAATGCTCGCCGTTTTTCATAACGGTTACTTTTGCACCGAATTTTTCGGCAAAGGCGTTGATTGTGTCAATACTTTGCAGATTATCTTTTTCTCCGTATAATATATCGGTTGGAATATTCCACTCAATCGGATTATTTCTAACCCACACAAGATATTCCCATGAGAGCGTTTCACCGAACGCCGTGGGAATTTCTTTTTTCTCTTTCAGTTCATTCTCTGTAATATTTGCCCATGTCATCATATCACGAATGAGCTTTTCCATATTTACAATCGGAGAGATAAAAAATGCTTTTTCAATCTTCTTTTCACCGAGCGAGCAAAGAGAAAAATATGCGCCAATGCTGTTGGCAATCAAATAGACTTTTTCAAACCCGACACTTACTGAATCGAAATAGTCAGAAAACTCCTTTTGTGCATCCCACGGTGTTTCGGATTTGTAATCAAAACCGATAACCGTATCACTTGGAAAAATCGGTTTGTAACGCTCTGCCTCGGCGGCACTTCCGCCTTTGCCGTGGATATAAATAATAAGATTGTTCATTGATTTCCTTTTTCTCCAATCTGATAACATTACTTCTTATTTTGACGGTAAACTGTTTCGCTTTTAACCGTACCGTCAAAGCAAACAAAGAATATCCTGCGGTTCTTCGCCCAAAATTACACCTTCTGCGCAAACGTCCTTCCGCATTACATATACTGTTATTTTTTCACCGTTTTCGCCTTGGTATTCCTTTTCAAAAACCGCGCCATAAGACATCGCAGTTTTTTGTGACGGAATATTATCCGCACTCATGTAGGAATACACTTTTTCAAACGGCGTATTATTAAAAGTCCAATCACGCACCGCTTTTGCCGCTTCGGTAGCGTATCCATTTCTTTGCATATCCCCTCGGATATGATAGCCGATTTCCGGAAGAATACTACCGTCTATCATCTGCATTGTCAGTCCGCAATCCCCGATTAGCTCTCCGCTTTCTTTCAAGCAAACCGCCCATAAGCCGAAGCCGAAGACTGAGTATCGTTCTATGTTTTTTGTTATCCAATTCATTACACGTTTTTCGTCAAAAGTGTATGGGTAATGCTTCATAATATCACTGTCGGCAAGTACTTTGTATAATGCTTCTTTATCCGTTTCTTCAAACTTACGCAAAATCAGTCGTTCGGTTTCAATAATCATAACAATTCTCCTAAAAAATTAACTGAATTATCAACTTTCTCTCTTTGTATTCCGCAAAAATTCTTCCACCCATTTTTTCCGTTAAACACTTTGCTATAGAAAGCCCCAAGCCTGTGGATTTTTGACCGTTTTCAACTGTGAAAAATCGGTCAAATAGTCTGCCGACCTCTATATTAGACAGATTTTCTGCAGTGTTCGAAAAAGTTATCATTCCGTTTTCGGCAAGTGTTATCTTCAAATCGCCGTCCGAATATTTTGCGGCATTGGATATTATATTTGAAAGCACTCTTTGCAGTGCATCGGAATTAACTGATTTTATAACGGGATTTGCCGAAATATAAATTTGCGGAATAATATTATTGTCAGTTAACAGCACATAATTTTCAGCAATACTATCCTCAAGCACAGAGCGAATATCCGTTTCGTTCAGTATTAGTTCTTTATCAGGTGCAGTCATCAAAGAATAGGTAAAAAGTTCATTTGTAAGCTCTTTCATTTTTGTTGCTCTGCCGTCTATTATCGAAAGATATTCTTTAACTTTTTTCTCGTCATCTTCATTCTTTGCCATTTGCGTATAACCGAGAATTGCAGTAAGCGGTGTTCTTAAATCATGAGAAATATTCGTTATTGCCTTTTTTAATTCTCTGTCGCCGTTTTCATAATTCAACCTTTCTTTTCGCAGAATACAAAGCTGACGATTTATTGCCGACGCAAGAGAACATATTTGATTATCGCTTGAAGAAATTGTAATTTGTTCGTTTGTATCTTTGCCGATTATTCTTTCCATACAATCTTTAATTTCTTTTGTGCTTTTTTTCATAACTATAATCTTACCAAAAAGAATTACACAAATAACGGATAAAATTACAACTGCGATAATCAAATATGTTTCCATGGCTTCTCCTTTATTTCAAATCTTTTCTTTTATACACAATCACTCCACCGAGGGTTGTTATCAAAACAATACACGAATCATATAAAAAGAAAATGTCGTTTACAGTCGGTTCATCATAATTTCCGCCAACCTGGAACGATTGACCTGCCGGAAGAAAATCATTAAGAAATTCATACACTTCTCTTTTCTTTCCGTCAACATAATTCGGATTAGGAAATGCTTCCTCTTTTACTATTGCATCTTTTTCGGTATCATAATAATACTCGTCTTCATATATTTTCGGTTGTCTCAATGCCGATTCGATTATCATTGAATAAAACAACAGCCCGAAAGCAGATAACAAACAAATTATTGCTACTACCGCTTTGTTTCTGTTTAACATTGCGATAAAGACAAAAATAGCTGTATAAACCGCAATGATAGCTATTGTCAAAAGTGATTTCATCAACATTTCTTTAGGTGTATTACCAAAGTATTTATGCAGTGGATATGCAACCGAAATATTACCGATTACATAAAAAACAAAGAACATAACATTTGCCAATAGTGATACCAAATACTCACACAAATATATTTTGATTCGGCTGTGTCCCATAATAATCTGGTTTCGCATAGTGCCGTCGCTGTATAATTTACCGACAAACAGACTTGTGAAAACAGCAGAAAGTATTCCGCCGAATGTACTGAAAATAAACACATTTTCATCAGCCGGGCTTACA
Source organism: Ruminococcaceae bacterium UBA1767 (assembly GCA_002315505.1). Classification (GTDB taxonomy): domain Bacteria; phylum Bacillota; class Clostridia; order Oscillospirales; family Acutalibacteraceae; genus CAG-488. The sequence continues at coordinate 21,010 of DCGX01000048.1, read as the reverse complement.
TAACTGAAGCAAGAGTTCATCCACCACATATATAGTGAAAGACAAATTCCGAAGCCTGTGCAACCGATTACACTGACCCAAAAGATTTTTGATTTAACAAGCCTTCCGTATTCCGAACGAAATAGTTTAATCATCATATTTCCCTCCTACTAAATTTATAAAGTAACTTTCAAGGCTTTCCTCGTGTTCACTAATACTTAAAAATTTAAAGCCTTGATTGTGGAGAGAAATAACACAATCGTTAATGTCGAGCTTGCCGTAAATCTGTGCTTCTTCATCACTGATAACGGTGTATGGCAAATTATTATTGTCTAAATATCTCAGCAAAGCATTCAGGTTTTCCGCTTTAACCGAAATGTATTTTTTGCAAGCATTTTCAAGCTCTTCTGCACTTATTTCCTTTACAATATGACCTCTGTCAACAAAGCCATAGTTCGTTGCAAGTCGTGAAAGCTCATCAAGAATATGGCTTGAAATAAGAATTGTAATCCCCATTTCCTGATTTAGTTTTAAAAGCAATTCTCTGACTTCAACAATTCCCTGCGGGTCAAGACCGTTGATAGGCTCATCAAGAACAATAAAGTCGGGGTTGCCTGCAAGTGCAACAGCTATGCCGAGCCTTTGCTTCATACCGAGAGAAAAGTTTTTCGCCTTTTTCTTTCCTGTGTTTTCAAGTCCGACTAATTTCAGCAACTCATCAATTCCGTCATTGTCGGGTTTGCCGAGCAACTTGTATTGGTGAATTAGGTTGTCCTTTGCCGTCATATCAAGGAACAAAGACGGCGTTTCTACAACCGCACCCATTCTACTGCGTTGCTTTTCAATTTTTGACGAATTACTATTCACACCATAAAGAGAATAGTTTCCGCTTGATGGTCTTTGTAATCCGCAAATAAGCCGAATAAAAGTTGTTTTTCCTGCACCGTTTCTTCCGACAAGACCATAAATTGAGCCTTTGGGAATATGGACAGAAAAATTGTCCAGGGCTTTGAAGCTTCTATAGTTTTTACAAAGCCTGTCGGATGTTAATACATAATCCATAAGTTTTCCTCCTTAACTTTAGGGTGCCACCCTATGTGATTATGATAAGTTAATATTGTTAAGGAAGTGATTAAGAAAAACATTAAGATATTGTTAATTTATAACCTATTCCCCAAACGCTTTCAATATAGTCTTTGTCGGAAAAATCTTTGAGCTTTTTACGAATATTACAGATATGAACATTCAAAGAGCTTTCCACACAATCCGGAGTTTCAAAACTTATTCTGTCTAATATCAGGTTTCTTGTCAAAAGTCTGTTCGGATTAAGGCAAAGTAATTTCAATATTGCATACTCCGTCTTTGTGACTTTAACAAGATTATCGTTAACGAAAACCAGGCGAGATTCGCAATCAACAACAATTTCACCTAAATCAATCTTTGACGAAGAAATTCCGGTTTTGCTTTCTTTAAGTCGCAATTCAATACGGGCAGAAAGCTCTCGAATATCAAAAGGCTTTGTAATATAATCAACGGCACCATTTCTGAGCAGGTGTATTTTGTTTTCGATATCGGGCTTTGCGCTTATAATAATAACAGGAATGTTGTTAATCTTTTCAAAAACTTCTTCGCCCGAAAGTCCGGGCAACATTAAATCAAGAAGCACCAAATCGGGTTTGCTGTTTTCAAGCATCATAAGCGCTTCGGTACCCGACCAAGCACGAAGAATATTATATCCCTCTTTTGTCAGTGCTTCGTTCAAAAGATTGTTTATATTTATGTCATCATCAATAATTAATACTGTTTTCATACCATCACCCTTTATATATTATAAAACTTGTGCTTCGGCAATTCAATAAAATTAATAATATCTTAACATTAAAGCAAAATATTTTCTGTTCCGTATGGCATTAAAGTGCCAATATTTGTATCTGCTGTCGGTATGATTGATATACCGTCAGAAGCAAAAATATTAGCATTAATAAAAGAAATAACAAATAATCCCGATTAAATGAAGCTCACAGCATAAAGAAAAGGTGCAGCCTTTCGACTGCACC
>DCGX01000048.1:11750-18946 GCA_002315505.1 Ruminococcaceae bacterium UBA1767 | reverse complement strand
ATAGTATCCCTACGGGACTATGCCCAATGCGACAGCCATTGGGTTTTTAGTTGTTTATTGCGTGATGGAAGCCCTTTGAATCCTCAGTGAGGACATTGAACGAATATCCCTTTTCACGTAATTGATCTATTATCTTCGGAAGTGCCTCAAGCGTGGTTTTCTTAGCATCTGTGTCGTGCATCAATATACAAATTCTGCTCATATTGGCAGACTCAACAGAATTCTTTATCAGCTTTTCAACTGCAACATTGTTGCCCGATGCATCCGTTGAATCAACATTCCAGTCGAAGTAAGCATATCCTTTTTCTTCAACCATATCGGACAGCTTCGTCATAATTCCCGAAGAATATTTTTTACTGATTACATTACTTGAGCCACCGGGAAATCTGATGATGTTGGAATCAACACCGGTTTCCTTCTTAACAAGGTCATGAATCTTGTTTAGGTCATCAAAATATGCATCCGTGCTGCTGTAAATTTTCGCATAGTCGTGGCTGTATGTATGAAGTGCAATCGTATTTCCCGAATCAACAATATCCTTCATATATTTCGTTTCACCGACACCTGTTACAAAAAAAGTTGCCTTTGCATTATGCTCACTGAGTACCTTCAGAATTTCTTTCGTGTGAGCAGAAGGACCATCATCAAAGGTTAGATAGCAAACCTTTCCGTCTGAGTAATCAGAAAGTCTTCCGACCTCTTCATTCAGCCTGTCAGCCTCGCTGTTTTCAGCATCAATCTCTGATTTCAGCTTATTAAGTTTTTGATTGTTTTCGTCAATTTTCTTCTTGTTATTTTCAATTTTCTCAGATATTTCCTCTACTGTTTTATCGAAGCCATTTTCAGTGCTTTTATACTCCCGCTTCGTGGCACTTGCTCCGATAGCAGAAACAGAAAAAACAATAACGGAAATTACAACAAGACAAATTGCTATTAATCTGACAGATGATAATTTCTTTCTTTGCATCTTGATTTCCTTTCTCAAGTCAATAAGAATATTATAACACTAATCGGGCATAATTCAACATAATTCTTAAAAATATTTATTTTTTATACCGATTTTCCTATTGAAATAATAACAAATTATGATACAATACTATTATTCATTATATCGCAGGTGTAAAATCTATGTATAAAAAAAATACGTTTAAAATAATCAAAATATGCATACTTATTATTGTGTTTTTCATTATTCTGACAGGTATTTCTGCCGCAAAGAAACACAAGTACAAGGATAAAATAGATCAAGCAGAAATATCCTTCTCTTCTGAATTTGCCGGAAGCAGCAGTCTTGAAGCATCTCAGAACTCCGAAATAGCATTGCAGAGCAGTAAGGAAAAGCAGTACAATTCTGAAAAGTCCGTAATATCAGACAAAATAGAAACATTAAAATCCAAGGTTTCAAAATACTCGCAGGAAAACGAACAGAATCAGGAAAACGAAGAAGAATACGAAGAAGACGAAGATGAAAATACAGAAGAGCAATGACAAAATCGTCATTGCTCTTAATTTATGCCTTAAAAAATTCAATTACGCTCTCTGCCGTACAACAAGGCAAATCTATTTTATTGCACGCTTCCTTCATATTTTCAAGATAATGTGCATCTGAATCGAATATTTTTTTCATACCTGCAATAATGGAATATTTTTCCTCGTACTCAGTGAGCTTTCCCCGGTCAGCAAACTCAACCGCATTGAAATTCATCTCGGGTGTAATCATACCGAGGTTTGAAATAACACTGTATGAGCTTCTGTCGATGTGTGCAGGATAGCAGATTCCACCGTAAGCACCGACAAGCTCTTTGACATTTTCAATACTGATTCCGCTTGCGGTAGTCAGCAGTAAATCCTGTGTGCCGACAATATTATCCGTTTCATCCATAATATTCTGCTCACCGAAAATATCGGGTCGATTTTTTACGGGAGGAACTGTTGTCAGCACATAATCCGAGAATTTCACAGCACTTTCAACATCGGGAAACAGGCATACAACGTGCACTTCCTCCGAGGTACAAAGCTCCATACCCGGCACAACAGTAAGACCAATCTCCTGCCCCGCCTTCACGGCTGAAGCGCAATTCTGACAGGTGTTATGGTCAGTAAGTGCGATAATATCAAGCCCGAGAATTTTCGCCATATTAACAAGATTGTAAGGTGTCATATCATTGTCACCGCACGGTGACAGACACGAATGTATATGAAAATCGTAGTAAAAATCCATATTAAATCAGCCTTGAAATTGCTGCCGCAATCTCGTAAGAATTCTTGTCTGTTCTCAGAACAATAACATCGTTCTGTTTTGCTCTCATAAGTGCGTCATCATCAAGTGCTGCATTCTCAGTAAGAACGATACACGCAACATCGGCAAGCACGGCAACACCGATTGAATTTATATTGCCCATAACCGTCAGCCACGCATCGCCTTCCTTCGCTCTTGACATAACCCAGCTGAGCAAATCTCCGCAATAGCAACCTGTAACCTTGCGACCCAGTTCGTCACTGCAAAGAACGGTCAGATTCAGTTTTTCAACGAGTTCCTTTACGTCCATTTCAACTTCTCCTCGTCAATAGTTCCTCTGAACGGAACCGGAATCATCTTCTCGATGTCATCGTTATTTGTATTCGGATTTTTCTCCATTTCCTGCTTCAGACGGAAAATACAGTGGTCAACATTTGCATAGCCACGAACAATGTCCTCAGCCAATGCACGGCAGGTCGGTGCACCGCAGGTACCGCAATCAAGTCCCGGGAAAGTCTTAACCATTTCCTCTACCTGGTTCATAAACTTCATTGCATCGGTTACGTTATCGGCAACCTTCAAAACGGAAGCAGGCTCAAGCTCGCCCTTCCATCCGATTTCTTTAAGCTCATCTTCATTATTGATTTTGTTATCTGTATCCTGAACAAATTTCTTCAAAGCCTTAAGTCTTGTACGGGCAACAAAATTGTTTGTAATGGTTAGACAACCGCCGATACAACCGCCCGTGCAGGCATTAAGCTCAATAAAATCAATATCGTTGAGCTTATCATCCTCAATTTCCTCAAGAATCTTGATAACATTCTCAATTCCGTCAGCGGCAATATAATTATTTATACCTGCTGAATATGCTTCACCACAGCTAACAGCCCATCTCACACCGGCTTTGCTCGCTTGGTTAAGCTCCTGAACATTTTCAAGATGCTTCATTTTATGTAACAGCTTCGGGTAAATATCACTGATTGCGATAGCTCCGCTGACATTGGATTTATCCGCACAAAGCGGTGATTTGATTGCAGTAATCTTAGCAGGACAGGGTGTGATAAAGAAAACACCTATATCCTCCTGCGGAAGTCCTGTTTTCTCCTCAGCTTCCTTACGTGCTAAAAATGCTGATTCCTCCATCGGAGTTTCAAGCTTCAGCAGATTATCAATCAACTCGGGATACGAAACTCGTATTAATCGAATAACCGCAGGACAGGCCGAAGAAATAATCGGCTTTTTAAGTCCGCCCTTTTCAACCAGTTTGCGTGTGGCATCGGACACCACTTCAGCTCCCCTTGCAACCTCAAAAACGCTGTCAAAGCCAAGCTCGAGCAAAGCTGTAAGAACAATGTTTACATCTTCAAGATTTCTGAACTGACCATAAAGTGATGGTGCAGGCAGAGCAATTTTATATTTATAATCTTCAATCATGCTAAGCGAATCCGTCTTAGCGGTCTTAGCGTGATGCGGGCAAATTCGGATGCACTCTCCGCAATCGATGCACCTCTCGGAAATAATTGTAGCCTTTCCGTGACGAACACGAATTGCCTGTGTAGGACAGCGCTTTATACAGTTCATGCATCCGAGACATTTACTCTTATCAAGGTTTACAGAATGAAAAACTGTATTCATAGTCTTCTCCTATTTATTATATACTTTCAATGTTATTGTAGTACCGACACCGATAACAGTATCAATATTCATTTCATCGGTGTATTTTTTAATATTCGGAAGTCCCATACCTGCACCGAAGCCGAGCATACGCACATTCTCGGGTGCTGTAGAATAGCCTTCCTTCATTGCAAGCTCAATATCGGGAATTCCCGGACCTCTGTCCTTAAGCACAACAGTAATACAATCCGAGTCGATATCGACATCAATCACACCGCCATCAGCATGAATTACCATATTAATTTCCGCTTCATAAACAGCAATTGCAACATTACGAACAAGGCTGATATCAAAGCCGAGTTGTTTAAGGGTTCTCTTGATTTTTCCGGATGCCTCACCTGCGCAGGTAAAATCGTTACCCGAAACATCAAAATGAAGTTTAACGGTATCCTGCATTATACTCCGGAACCTCCCCTCAAGCCGTGCTCATAGAGTCTTCCGCACGAAGTGAACATTTCAAGATTAGTGCTGATAAGCGGAATTTCTCTGTCCTCAGCAAGATTAATAATACTGATATCGGGATTTTTTCCCCTTACGAAAACAATGCACTGAATGTCCATCATTTCAGCTGTACGAACAACCTGCGGATTTACAAGTCCTGTAAGCAAAACTGCCTGCTCCTTTACAAAAGCAAGCACGTCGCTCATCATATCACTGCCGCAAGCCTTAAACACATCTCTGTCCAGATAATCTTCACCGAAGATTACACTTCCGTCCAATATTTCAACAAGTTCTTTAACTTTCATTATTTAACCTCCGTATGGTTAGTACATTAATTTTAACACAGAATCAATAAAAAATCTATATTATTTGTTGATTTTCTGTGTATTATTCAATTTATTATGTAGGGCAAGGACTCTGCAAATATTCAAAAAAGCGACCTCTCATAACGAAAGGTCGCAAATATTACATTATCGTGCCGCCGCCGACAACTATATCATCGTCATAAAATACAACAGCCTGTCCCGGTGCTATTGCCCGTTGCGGTGCATCAAATTTTACTTTTACATCGCCGTTTTCAAGCGGAGTGATTACAGCATCGGTTTCCTTTTGTCTGTAACGCACCTTTGCCTTCACACGCATCGGCTCTGTGAGTTTATCTATTGCTATGAAATTCAGATCAGTGGCAGTCAGCTCGTCCGAAAACAAATCATCATTTGAGCCGAGCACAACCTCGTTCGAGTCAAGATTTTTGCTCACAACATAATACGGAGCCTTCGCCGCAATGCCGAGTCCCTTACGCTGACCGATAGTATAATTGATGATACCCTTATGCCTCGCAATGAATTTTCCGTCCTTATCAACAAAATTTCCATTGTCAAAGGTAATTCCGCACCATTCCTCGATAAAGCGTGCATAATCTCCGTCAGGCACAAAGCAGATATCCTGGCTGTCGTGCTTGTTCGCATTGATAAATCCCTGTTCCTCCGCTATTTCACGAGCCTCATTCTTCGTCATTCTGCCGAGTGGGAACAAAATATGCTTTAGCTGTTCCTGCGTAAGTGAATAAAGAACATAGCTCTGATCCTTTGACGGGTCGGAAGCCTTGCGAAGAACATATCTGCCCTTCTCTTCGTCATACTCATTTATCGCATAATGTCCCGTAACAACATAATCGAACTGAAGCTCCTCAGCTCTTTTCATAAGCTGGTTGAACTTGATATATCTGTTACAATCAACACACGGATTCGGTGTTCTGCCATTGCGATAAGCATCCACGAAACGCTCAATTACCTGCAATTTGAAATTGTCTGTGTAATTGAAAACGTAGTACGGAATCCCAAGCCTTTCTGAGACAATTCGTGCGTCATTAATATCATCACTTGAGCAACAAGATTTTTCCTGATTTGTTTTGATTTCATCGTTGTGAAAAAGCTTCATCGTCACGCCGATAGCTTCATAGCCCTGCTGAGTTATCAAATACGCTGCAACGGAGCTGTCAACTCCGCCGCTCATGGCGATCATAGCCTTTTTCATAGCTTATACCCCACAGCCCTCGCAGCTCTCACAGTCTCCGCAGCTGCCGCCGAAAATTGCAGGGTCTGCTTCCATACCATTACGCTCATAATAATCCTTCAAAGCTGCCTTAACTGCCTGCTCTGCAAGAACCGAGCAATGAATCTTTGCCGGTGGAAGTCCGTCGAGAGCCTCAACAACAGCCTTATTGCTTAATTTGAGTGCATCCTCTACCTTCTGTCCCTTAATCATCTCAGTTGCCATTGAGCTTGTTGCGATTGCAGAAGCACAGCCGAAGGTATTAAACTTAACATCCGTGATAACACCGTCATTTATTTTGAGATACATCTTCATGATATCTCCGCATTTTGCATTACCAACCTCGCCGACACCGTCTGCATCGTCCATTTTACCGAGATTTCTCGGATTTGCGAAGTGGTCCATTACCTTTTCACTATATGCCATAGTTGATTTCTCCCTTCATAATCTTCTCCCATACAGGGGACATATCACGAAGCATTGCAACAATTTTCGGCAAAACTTCGATTATATAGTCGATTTCTTCTTCTGTATTGTACTCACAAAGTGAAAGACGAAGTGAGCCGTGTGCAATTTCGTGCGGAAGTCCGAGTGCAAGCAAAACATGACTCGGGTCAAGTGAGCCTGACGTACAGGCTGAGCCGGATGAGCCGCAAATTCCCTTCAAATCAAGGTGAAGTAAAAGCGATTCGCCCTCGATACCCTCAAAGCAGAAGCTGACATTACCCGGAAGTCTCGGCTCTCTGCCACCATTAACACGTGTACGTGGAACAACCTCAAGAATCGAATCAATGAGCTTGTCCCTTAATCCGCTGACGTATTTAATATTCTTATCCATATTGTCACAGCAATTCTTCAACGCAACTGCCGTGCCGACAATAGACGGAGTGTTTGTTGTGCCCGGACGCTTGTTTCTCTCCTGTGCACCGCCCTGCATAAAGTTCAGAACAGGAATTCCCTTGCGGCAATACATTACACCGATACCTTTAGGTCCGTGGAATTTGTGTGAAGAGAACGAGAGCAGGTCGATGTTGTCTTCCTTAACATTAACAGGAAGATGTCCGACAGCCTGAACTGCGTCTGTGTGGAAATAAATGCCCTTTGATTTACAAAGCTCACCGATTTCCTTAATCGGCTGAACTGTGCCGATTTCATTATTTGCAAACATAATCGTTACAAGGCATGTGTCCTCACGCATTGCCTTTTCAAGCTCATCAAGACGAACATAGCCGTCCTCGTGAACATCGAGATATGTTACCTCAAAGCCTTCCTTTTCAAGAGCCTTGAG
>DCGX01000048.1:9848-11668 GCA_002315505.1 Ruminococcaceae bacterium UBA1767 | reverse complement strand
CCGAGCCTTGCACAGCTTGTGATAGCCCAGTTATCAGCTTCGGTACCACCCGAAGTGAAATAAATTTCGTTTACCTGTGCGCCTAAGCATTCGGCAATAGTGCTTCTTGCCTCGAGCACAACGTCCGCAGCAGCCTGTCCCATATGGTGCATACTTGAAGCGTTGCCATAATCTTCTTTAAGACTCTTTGTCATAGCTTCAAGGACTTCGGGACTGAGAGCTGTCGTAGCGGCATTATCTGCGTAAACAGTTTTCATAATATCGCCTGACTTTCTTTTTGTTACTTGGATTTAAACAAAGTTGAAAGCAATGACTAAATCCCTGATAATGGTATTTTAACCATTCTTTGTTATTATACTATAATTACTGAAATTTTTCAACATTCGGAAGTTAGAAAATACAAAGCAAATTGACAAAAAATTGTCTATTATTACATAAAATATGACCGTCACGAAATTAGTGGCGGTCATTTGATTATTATTATTGATTACGTCTCCAGTGAAATAAAAATTGCTGCGCTATTCCCTCAACATTTTTCGTGCATTCGGGAAGTCCCTCGGGATACAGCTCTCCCATAATTCTTCGTACCCACACATCCACAGGGAAAGCATCAACCCTTCCGCAGCCGTAGAGCAGAGTGCATTCGGCAACCTTTGCACCGACACCCTTTATCTGAATAAGCTCTTCACGTGCCTCGTTCATAGGACAGGTTTTGAGCTTTTCAAGGTCAACTGTGCCGTCAGTCACCTTTTGTGCCGCATCAATTATGTACTTTGCACGAAAGCCCGAGCGAAGCGGTGCAAGGTCTTCAACTGTGCAGTTTGCAAGAGCTTCAGCACCCGGAAACGAGTAATCGCCATTGCCGAGGTCTTCACCGAAGGTCGCACAAAGTCGACCGATAATACCCTTTATTCTCGGAATGTTATTGTTCTGCGAAATAATAAACGAACAAAGCGCTTCCCAGCTCTCCTGCTTAAGAATTCGTATTCCGCCGAATTCGGTTATTGCACGATTAAGATAGTCGTCCACGCAAAGTCTTTGACAAATCGAGGTATAATCTCTGTTTAAATCGAAATATTCAACCCACGTTGTTATATCATCCTCACTGACATTTCCGCTTATCGTGATTTCCTTTCCGTTTTGCAGGATATCGACCGCTTTTCCGAATGCAACACCATGCCAGCAGTCTCCTTTTTTCTCCCATCGAAATGCCTGACCGCAATCAAGGCTCAATCCGACATCAAGAGCATCAGCATCGTTGAATATAATCTTCCTATTTTTAAATTTTATGTCCATTTTTTATCCCTCACAGGTGAATATTCATTTTGTAACTATTTGTCATAAACTTCTTGTCAAGCGTTTTTTGTAATAAAAAATAGAAAAAGTTCATAGAATTTACAGTAAAGTTTGTGCAATATATTAACAAAAAATACTTGACATTCAATTAAGTAAGATTGTTATTTTTTTAACTAAGTTGTGCGTTTTTTAATAAAATCTGTGGAAAACTGCGTATTATCAAGGGTTGCAAACCGAGTTATTAACATTTTCCACATAGTTTTCCACACCCTTCAACCGATTTTCCACAGTTTTCCACAATTCCACAAATTACTAAAAATTGTTACATTTTGTCGATTGTATAATCGGAATATTCATAAATCACTGAATAAAAATCCATTCAATCGTTAACACTATGAATGAAATTAATACAAAGTGGTGTTATTATTGATAAAAGGTGTAAATCATCAGATTGTCGAAGTATCAAAGCCGGGTTGTAAATACTTTGAACGTGTAATTTTCTTCGTAAAGCCCGAATATTCCTC
>DCGX01000048.1:0-9791 GCA_002315505.1 Ruminococcaceae bacterium UBA1767 | reverse complement strand
GGCAAGGCTGACTGTCCCCCACCGACAAAACGAGTCAAAAACAAAATCACAGCCATTGCAGGCTACGCAGGTACTGCAATCAGCGGCGCAATAATTGCTCTGTTAATCGCACGATTAATTGGCTGATTTGCAGAATTCAGCCATACAGCATTCTGCACATTTCGGTCTGCGTGCAACGCATACCGCTCTGCCGTGAAGCACACATCGATGGCAGAAATCATTGCTTTCCTCAGGAGGAAGAATGGCTTTCAGCTCCTTTTCAACCTTGAACGGGTCTTTTGTTGCGACAAGTCCGAGAAGATTTGTAATTCTGATAAGATGTGTATCGGCAACAACCGCTGGCTTGCCATAGATATCTCCGCAGATTAAATTCGCCGTCTTTCTGCCCACACCGGGCAACGAGGTCAAGTCTTCAATATTATCGGGAACCTTCGAGTCAAAATCAGAAATGATTTTCTGAGCCATGCCGATAATATCCTTCGCCTTTGTCTTGTAAAATCCGCACGAATGGATAAGCTCTTCAACATCGGCAACATCCGCATTGGCATAGTCTTCAAGGGTTTTATATTTTTCAAACAATGCAGGTGTGACAATATTGACTCTTGCATCTGTGCACTGAGCCGAAAGTCGGGTTGCAACAAGCAGTTCAAACTCATTTCCCGCATTAAGTGAGCAAATCGCATCGGGATATTCTTTTTTAAGGGCATTGACACAATTCAATGCTCTTTCTTTTTTGGTCATACAATCATCTCCGACGATATTATACTATATTTTAATACTTTTGAAAAGACAAATTATTTGTTGAATTTTTTATTTATTATGGTATAATACAAAGTGAGGTGATTTAAAATGAAATCAAAAAGAATTTTAGCTTTTGCACTTTCAATGGCTTTTGTCCTTTGTTCATTCTCTGCCTGCGGTGATTCTGCCGTTCCCGGTGAAAAGAACGTCAAGGCTGTTGAGGAAGCCCCCGAAGCAATTACTCTCGTTGACGAAAAGGATAAAAAAGCTATCGAGGATGTTACGGCAATCACAGGCGCAACAAATCCCGACGGCAAGGTAATTGACTCAACAGGTATCACAGATGAATCGGGTCACAAGGTATACTCAACCGGTCAGAAGGATAAGAGCGGTGCAATTATTTATACTACAGGTAAAAAGGATTCAAAGGGCAATATTCTTTACACAAAGAATATTAAGGATTCGTTCGGAAATCTGATTTACTACTCGGGTACATACGATGACAGCGGCAAGCTCGTGCTTACAATGTCAACTGAATCTCCCGATTACACTACAAACGACACACCTTCCTCGCCTAACATCAAAAGTGCTGTCACAACATCGACAACCTTAGGTGCGAAGGAAAGTGCAAAGTTCACTATTACCGATGCAAACTGCAATTTCACAAAGTACTTCGGTGGTACAAGCATGGATGTTTTCAAGGATATTGATACCTTTGATGACGGCGGATTTGTTGCAGTATGTACCACTCAGTCCACTGATGGTGATCTCAATGGTTCAGACTCAAACTGGGTCGGAAGTAAAAATGCCGTTGTTAAATATTCAGCAACAGGCGATGTTGTATGGAAATACGTTATCGGCGGTAACAACAACCTTGACCTTTACAGTGTAGCAGTGCTTAAGGACCAGACAGTTGTTGTTGCAGGTTACACGACAGCTACCGATATTGACGCAAAGCTCAATTCAAAACTCATTTCAGGTGCAATTGCCCGACTTGACAAGGACGGCAAGCTCATGTGGACATATTCATTCCCTAATGACGGAAACACAAACGGTGAGTTCATTGATTCTATCGCAGCTACTCCCGACGGCGGTTTCGTAGTCGGCGGTAAGAGCACATCAGATTCAGGCTTCTTCAAGGGTGCTAATACTGAAGGCTCATCAGCCTTTATCTTTAAGTTTGACAAGAACTGTAACATTAAGTGGAGAAAGACTCTCTATGGTTCAAGGTCAAATACTATTTCTGCTCTTTCTGTCAACAAGAGCGGTGATATTTTCGCTACCTGTGTTACAACATCATATGACGGAGATTTCTCAAAGATTGATTCAAGCTGTACCCTTGCCAAGAACACTGTTCTTCTCAGTCTCAGCAAAAAGGGCGACCTTAACTGGGCTGAATATCTCCAGGGAAACGGTATCAGCGAGTATAATGCAGTTGCCGCTACTGACGACGGAGGATGCGTAGTTGCAGGCTCATTCACAATCGGTAAGAAAGTAAGCGGTATTTACACTGCCAATATGGGAGAGTCAGACGGATACATCCTCAAGTACAACTCATCAGGTAAGGTTGAATGGTCAAAGCTCTTCGGCGGATACAAGGCTGATTACATCAACTCTATCTCAGTTGTTGACGGCGGATACGTTATCGCAGGTCAGACAGAGTCAAATACAGGCGATTTCCTCGGTCAGAAGCTCAGCAAGAATGGTGACGGCTTCATCGCTTATCTCAACGAAAAAGGACAGACATCCGCTGTAGTCGTTCTCAACGGTAATGACGTTGATAATGTTCTCGGCACAGCTGTACTCTCAAGCGGTGATGTTGCAATCTGTGGAACGACAATCTCAACAGATGGTGCCTTTGAAGGCTCAAAGGCTTCAGGTCAGGCAAAGGCCTTTGTTTCAACATACACAGCTGAAACAACCGAAAAGAAGCAGACAACCGCAACAACTGCAAAATAATATTTTGAATTATAAAATCAAGGAGCTGACGCATCTAAATGCGTCAGCTCCGTTTTTGTTGATTTTTTTATTTTTCGTTTTCCTTAATCCACTTAACCATATCCTTAAGTGACTGTTCAACGGACATCGGCTCGTATCCAAGTTCAGTCTTAGCCTTCTCAATTGAGAAGTTGCAGTTTGATATGAGCTTTCTGATTGAATATCTTGTAAACAAAGGTGTAGCCTTACTGATTTTATAGTAAACCTCGCAAATAGGTGCACCGATACTTACGATTCCGTATCCCATTTTGAGCTTCGGAATTTTCTTTCCGCAAACCTTACAAAGTGTGCAGATAAATTCATCAACCGAAATCTGCTCACCGCAAAGAATGTAACCCTCACCTGTTCTGCCGTTCTTAGCAGCAGAGTACATTCCGTCGGCAACATCACGGATATCAACGAAGTTATATGCGCCGAAATTAAGGGAAACAGGATAACCGTGTTTAACAACCGTACGTACCATTTCACCGACATTCGACACCTTGAAATCATACGGACCGATGCAGGCTCCCGGATAAACTATAACTGCGTCAAGCTCGCCATTCTTAACCTCATCAAAGATAAAGTTCGTTGCGCTTGCCTTTGTCTTAGCATATGTACCATCGAGAATATCCGGCTCGAAGCGTGTAACTTCCTTCATAAGCTGATTATTCGGCAACGGCTGATATGCATCAACCGACGAAGCATAAACAAGTCTTCTGACCTTGCAGGCTTTACAAGCCTTAACAACATTTTTTGTGCCTTCAAAGTTAACCTTCCATACCATATCATCGTTTCCGACATTGATATCAATAAGTCCGGCAAGATGATACACCACGTCAGCGCCTTCAAAAGCCTTCTCAAGTGATGCGTAGTCAGTTACGTCACCGAAAACCTTCTCGCATTCGATTCCGTCAAACTGCTTTGAATCCTTACGAATAAGGATTCTTACATTCTCTCCGCTGTCAACTAATTTTTTTAAAAGCGCATATCCGATATGGCCCGTTGCGCCGGTTACAACACTGATTGGTTTTTCCATAATAAGCCCTCCTTAAAGGTGTTGCATAAATTATATACCAAAATTATGACTTTTGCAACTAATTCGGAATTTTTTACCTCAGAATTTATTTAAAATTATCAAAAAACTGCAATATTTCTATTGACCGAATATCTTTTTTTATGGTAAAATTTATTCATATTGCATTACTTGTGCATTATATCATTAAAGGAGCTGATTCAATGAAAAAGACAGTCGCATTAACAGGAGCTTCGGGAAACATGGGTTTCCAGGGATTTAAGGAGCTTTACAGATTCAGGGACAAGTACAACATTGTTCTCCTGCTTCGTGACAGTGAGAAAAACAGAAAGAAATTCCAGCCGTACATCGGTGACCCGGCATTAAAAATCGTATGGGGTGACCTTACAAAGTTTGACGATGTTAAGGCTATGGTTGATGGTGCGGATTATGTTCTTCATGTAGGCGGAATGGTATCACCTGCCGCAGACTACTATCCAAAGAGAACATTAAAAACAAATGTTACAGCCGCCGAAAATATAGTAAACGCTATCAAAGCTCAGGAAGATCCTGACAAGGTTAAGGTAGTTTATATCGGTACAGTTGCCGAAACAGGCGACAGAAACCCGCCGATTCACTGGGCACGTACCGGTGATCCGATTAAAATCAGTATTTATGACCACTATGCTATCAGTAAGGTTAAGGCTGAGGCTGTTTTCGCTGAATCAGGTTTAAAATATTGGGTATCTCTCCGTCAGTCAGGTATCCTCTACCCTGCAATCCTCAAGAATATGGATCCTATTATGTTCCACGTTCCAATCAATGGTGTTCTTGAATGGGCAACTGTTGAGGATTCAGGTCGTTTACTTGAAAAAGTTTGCCGTGACGATGTTCCCGAGGATTTCTGGAGAAAATTCTACAACATCGGTAGTGGTAAGGAATACCGAATTACAAACTTCGAATTTGAAGAGCTTCTTCTCGGTGCATTGGGACTTCCTTCACCAAAGCTCCTCTTCGATGCAGAATGGTTCATTCTTCGTAATTTCCACGGTCAGTGGTATGCTGACTCTGACAAGCTCGATGATATCATTCACTTCCGTGCCAATGTTCCTATTCAGAAATATTTTGATGATATGGCAAAGAGTGTTCCTGCATATTATCGTACCTGTAAGGCTCTTCCGAAGTCAATGGGTAGTCTTGTTGCAAAGGCAGCGAAGCCGTTTATGAAGAAAATCGCAAGTGCCGAAACCTATGGTACATTGAACTGGAAGGCTACATATAACAAGGACAGAATCACAGCATACTTCGGTTCATTAGATGCTGTTAAAAAGATGAAGAGCTGGGCTGATTTTGAAATTCAGCGTCCGACAGAAGAAATTACTCTTCTTGACCACGGCTATGACGAAACAAAGCCTGTTGAAGAACTCGACATCAATGATATGAAGAAGGTTGCCGAATTCCGTGGCGGTAAGCTCCTTTCAAAGAAGATGAAAAAGGGCGACCTCTACACTCCGCTTGAGTGGGAAAGTGCACGAGGCAACGTATTTATGATGACTCCAAACCTCGTAATTCGCGGAGGTCACTGGTGTCCTGAAGAGCTTCCATGGCCTTGGGATTATGACAAGGAAGCTAAAATCAATCCTTTCTTCGCTCAGGTATGGTATCCGTTGCACGATGAGAACGAAGATAATTTCTACGATGAATCCATCTTCAAGGGATTCAAGGATATGTAAGGAGATTTACTATGAATATATTTATGATTGGCGGCACGGGACTGCTCGGTTGCGAAGCTGCTCGCTGCCTTATTGAAAAAGGACACAAAGTTACTTCTGTTGCTCTTCCTCCGCTTCCTGTCGGTGCTCCGATTCCAAAGGAAATGGATATTATCCTCGAGGACATCAACAAGAAAACTGACGAAGAAGTTGAAGAACTTCTCAAGGGCAACGAGGTTTTCATCTTTGCCGCAGGCGTTGATGAAAGAGTTGAATTCCCTGAGCCTGTTATGGAATATTATCACAAGTTCAACATCGCTCCGCTTGAGAGAATTCTTCCTATCTGTAAAAAGGTTGGTATCAGAAGAGCAGTTGTTCTCGGCTCATACTTCTCATACCTTTCAAAGTTAAGACCGGATATGAAGCTCACAGACAAGAATCCGTACTTCAAGTCAAGAATCCAGCAGGAAGAAGTTTGCGAATCATTCTGCGATGACAGTTTCAGCGCAGTTGTGCTTGAGCTTCCGTACATTTTCGGCACACAGCCGGGCAGAAAGCCTGTATGGACAATTCTCATCGAACAGCTCAAGATGATGGATTCGCTTCCTTGCACGCTCTACCCTGCAGGTGGTACAGCAATGCTTACCTGCCGTCAGGTTGGTCAGGTTATCGCAGGTGCTGCTTTGAGAGAGAAGAAGGGCTTCGACGCTGTACCAATCGGTATGTACAACATGAAGTGGAATGAATTCCTCAAGATTGTTTATGCCGCACGTGGAATGGGTTACAACAGAAAAATTGTCAGCGTAAAGCCATGGATGATGAAGATGGGTATGACAAAAATTGCTCTCGACTACAAGAAGAGAAAGATTGATTCAGGTATGGATCCATTCAATCTTCCTGACATCATGGATATTGATTTGTTCATCAATAACGCATATGCAAAGGAGCTCGGTGCTACTGAGGACGATATCGACGCAGCTATCACAGAGTCAATCAGAATTTCAGAAGCATCCTACAACGGAACAGTTCAGCTTCTCGAAATGAAGGGCGAATAATCAATAATTAAATAAAAAAACAGAAGGATTTTGAGGCTTGCCCCAAAATCCTTCTTTGCGTAAAAAAGAGCAACCAATTCGGCTGCTCTTAATTATTCTGATTGTGTTTACCAGTTGATTGTATAATCCTCTTCAAGTCCGAATGCAACTGCAACATTCAAGCCTGCTACTGTTGTCGAAAGTGAGAGTTTCCACTCAATGTAGTAGTTTGCGGCAATAATATTGCCTGTCTTCTCGTCAATCTTAACCTTGATAACTCCGTTTGCATATGAAAGACCGATTGAATCTTCCTCAATGAACTTCATACCAAATGAACCTGCACCCTCAACAATCTGCTCCTTAGTAACAACAGAATATGCCTTCTTTGCATGAGTGCCTGTGTTCGGTGTCGGGTCATCCTTAACCTTGATTGTAATTGTGCTTATGTTGCCCGATGTGCTGATTGTAGCAGACTTAACATCGTCAGCTGTGAGCTTACTTGTGTAGCTTTGTCCGCTTATCGGGAATTTTGCAGTCTTATCAGCGGCTGAAGAATAAGTTACATTCTCCTTTGTCTTATCTCTGCCCATGTTTGCACTGATGAGCTTATCAGCGGCGGACTTGATAACTGCGTTATTAATTTCAGGTGTTGAAACCTGTGAATTCTCACAGTAATTCTGCTTGATTGATTTTGCACCGCTCTTAATTTTGTTTGCGGCGGTATTGAACTTTGCAACGATTTCAGCGGTTGTCAAAGCCTTATTGCCCTTAGCGGCAGCGGCTGTGGTCTTCTCACCTGCTGAAGGAGTCTGAGCATCTGCAGCTGTGTCACCTGTTGTATCAGCGGCAGCCTGTGTATCGTCACCGGCAACAGTAGCGTCATCAACCGGAGCAGCAGTATCGTCAGAAGCAACTGTGTCATCGCCTGTTGCGATAACATCGTCACCGGAAACAGGAGCAACATCATCGTTGTTTTCTGCTATTGCTGTTGAGCCACCAGCTACAGGAGATTTTTTTATCGCCTCAGCATATTTACCCGAGCAAACTGAAACAGAACCGCAGACTATACAGGTACATACAAAAGCACTGATACACTTGAACCAAACAGCCTTTATAGCCGGGTCAGAATTTTTATTTGCTTTTTTCTCGGCTTTCTTAGCCTTTTTCTCTTCCTTGGAGAGCTTTTCCTTTTTACTCATTAAATCCACTTCCTAAACAATTGTAATACATTAATTATATAACTTTTTCGCTTTTTTTCAATAGTTTTTTATTATTTATCCGAATAAATATCTAATATTTGTGTTGTTTTCATCGGAGCAGTTGAATTTTCAAAACATTCATCATATTTTCCCGACATAAACAGCTCCATAAAAATCAAAAGATACAATTTTAGAAGCTCACCGCCGAGCATTTTACTCTGTACCGATGAGAACGATTTTGTGATTCCGTTTTTGATTCCCTGCATTTTGATATTTTTCAAAATTTTCTTTGCAAAATTAAACGTTCTGACAACCTGACCGCCGACAGATACCTTAGATGAATTTGTTTTTTTGCAAATTTCTGTCAGTTCTTCTATTGAATCGAGCTTTAGCTTAACCTCTTCAAACATCTCGTCCGAAATCAGGGCCTGATTGGTTGTAGTTCCGCCTTCCTTAGCAATGTTGTTAACAACCTCCTGCGGAAAGACCTTCACACATTGGGTAATATAATACTTCTTGTTGGTGCCGTTTTCATCTGCGAGCGCATTAGAAAACGGAGTGAGCGATTCCGATGCGAACGGATAATGGCCTGTCACACCAAAAGAATTTAACATAACCGCACTTTTTTTCAGTATTATCATGCTTCCCATAACATACGGATTTTCAAGATATGTGAAATGTCTAAATTGCGGATGCTTTTTTGACAATGCTTTTTTTCGGTCGGTGTCGAAATTTTTATTCATCAACTGGTCTGCGTATTCGCCGCAAATTAAATCTCTGCCGTTCTTCTCGCTGACAGCCTTTGCGAGTGCATATTGCAACACAATTCCCGACTCATAAACGCAACCGTCAAGCCTCCATACCATATCCGAAAAAAGCTCAAAGAAATTATTATCAACAATAGAAACATTAAATTCAACGTCTTTGTAGAGCTTCATATTTTCACGAACACGCACAATTTCGTTAGTTTCGCTGTTTTCACCAATAGAAAAGGTTTTTATCTCACTGTCAGTATTGTTTACCATGGTGTTCAGAATCAGATTGGAATCATATCCACCCGAAATCGGCATATTTATGGTCTTTTTACCGTCTGCACAGGACACAATCTTCTTCTGCAAGGACTTAAGCAGGCTTGTCTTTGCCTCAGATTTGCTGAGTTTATCATCTGAAACGGCAATTGTGTTTTCTGACACACCGTTATTATCAACTGCAATTTCAACCCCTGCCGTGAGCTTTGAAACGTCCTTAAGTAAGGTGCTTTTGCCTAAAATAAAGCCATTTGTAAGAAATTCATCAACACCTATTCTGTCGAATTCTCTCCGAATTCCCGAGGCTTTCAGCAACCATTTCAAGGATGTCGAATAATAAAATTTGTTGTCGGCAGTCGTATAATACAGATTAAATTCCGAAGAAAACAAATCTGAAAAAATATGCAGCTTCTTCTCGATTTTATCAAAAATAACTGCAATGAAAAGCGCATCAATATCTTTTATAATCGCATAATCTGCCGATTTGAATTTATTTTGCAGTTTTGCGAGAGTTTTATCCGCTTCCTCTCCGACAACGCAGAGGCTCAGCTTTTCGTTTTCTGCAAATGAACAGTCACAATTCGAAAAATTATTTTCTCTTTTCAAAATATCATAAATGCCGTTAATCTGCATAAATATGCTCCTCATCAGATAGTTTAAGCTACTACACTTTGTTAATTATATAATAAATCAAAAATTTTTTCAACATAAAATATTCACTATAACCTGATATTTGCAAAAGGAATATGTATCTGTGTCAATGTGATATATGGCATACATTCATACTCTCTCCCAACGGAAACAGAGAAGATACTTTTAAGCATTGCGATACATTAAGTTCTTTTGACAGTGATACCTATACATTGATAGAAAAACCGAAAGATTAATTCACTTATAACGATAAACATATTAAACAACTCGGCAAAAACCGATTGCAATGAGTCAAAGCCTTTCGCATTTTACATGAAAAATTTGACAAATTGGAAATAAGAATAACCAGAGATATGAGAAATCCCTCAAGCGGTCATAATCGACGGCTTGAGGGATTTTACTATTTTGGTTATGAATTGAAGAATAAGATTGAA
>DCGX01000082.1:65328-82626 GCA_002315505.1 Ruminococcaceae bacterium UBA1767 | reverse complement strand
TGATATGAAGCATCGCTCGGCATTCTCCAGTCACCTCTCGGTGAAAGGCAGACACTACCGATTTTTACTCCGTCGGGAAGACAGCTTCTCTTGAACTGCTGTGTAAAGAAGCGTTTATAGAACATTTCAAGCCAATGAAGAATTGTTTTTTCGTCAAAATCATCCTTAAATGCAATTTTTGCAAGACGGAAAATCTTTGTCGGAGTAAATCCGAAACGAAGAAGATAATACATAAAGAAATCATGCAGTGCATATGGTCCGATAATTTCTTCCGTTTCCTGAGCAATATTGCCGTTTTCGTCAGGAGGAAGCAATTCGGGCGAAATCGGCGTGTCAATGATGTCCTTTAAAACATCTGTGCTTTTCGGGAAAACCTGATACTCAATAATTGCGCTAATCATCCATCGGATAAGTGTTTTCGGCACAGAGCAGTTAACACCATACATACTCATATGGTCGGCATTATAGGTACACCAGCCGAGTGCAAGCTCACTGAGGTCACCCGTGCCGACAACAAATCCGCCCTCCTTGCAGGCGAAGTCCATAAGCACCTGTGTTCGTTCACGAGCCTGTATATTCTCATAGGTTACATCAAACTTATCAATCGGATGTCCGATATCTCTGCAATGCTGTGTGCAAGCCTCCTTGATATCAATCTCAAGACAACGCACTCCGAGGCTCTCCATAAGCTCCCACGCATTTGAATGTGTACGCTTCGTTGTTCCGAAGCAAGGCAAGGTTATCGCAATAACATTATCAAGACTCTTGCCGAGCTGACGGGCAGTTTCGGCGCAAACGAGCAATGCAAGAGTTGAATCAAGTCCGCCCGAAACCCCGAGAACCATTTTACCGTTTGTTTTTTCAACTCTTTTTCTGAGTCCTGCAACCTGCATTCGGAAGATATCCATACATCTTTCGATTCGGTCATTCTTCGCAGACGGAACAAACGGCAATTTTGAAACATTATAAATTGAGCCGTCAGAGCCTAAATCAGATGAAATCTTCTGCGTAGCAGTCTTACAGGCATAATGCTTTTTACAGTCCGAATAGGTCTTATTATGAATTCTGTCAGCACGAATTTTGCCAAGGTCAATATCGTGCTTAATGCAATACGCTCCATCAATGAGCTTATCATTCTGCATAAGAAGTGCACCGTTTTCACAGATAAGCGAATGGCCCGAGAAAATCAAATCGGTTGTACTCTCACTCATACCTGCGGACGTATACACATACGCACAGATATTTCTTGCAGACTGCTGACAGACAAGCTCCGTGCGATATTTTCTTTTCATAATTGTTTCATTGGATGCAGAAAGATTAAGAATTATTTCCGCTCCGTTTAATGCAAGCTCAGTTGACGGCGGAAGCGGTGCCCATAAATCCTCGCAGATTTCAACTCCGAGCTTGACACCATTGTAATCGTAAATTATATTGTTACCGATTCTGACATTTTCACCGAGGAAATCAACGAATTCAGTATCAAGGCAATCGGCTGACGAAAACCATCTTTTTTCATAGAATTCGTTATGATTCGGTAAAAAAGTCTTAACAGAAATTCCGTCAACCCTGCCGTTACTGAGCAGAAATGCACAATCATAGAGCTGTCCGTCAAGTGCAAAGGGTGCACCGACAGCAACAACACTTTTAATTTCCGAGGTAATATCTGCAATTTTTTTAATGCTTTGTTTAACCGACTCAAGCAAAGAAGTCTGAAAAAACAAATCGGCACAGGTATAACCTGTAAGACTCAGCTCAGGAAAAACTATTATATCAGCATCGTCATTTTCGTTGATATATTTAATTATTTCGTCTGTGTTATGCGTTACATTGCCGACCTCGATTTTCGGCACAGCGCAAGCAACTCTTACAAAATCGAACAAACCAATCACCTACTTAATTATCCTTTTAATTATATCATAAAGTAATCTGTTGTCAACAGTTATACAATGCACGTTATTCAATGCACAATTATGCAAATTTAAAAATGGTGGTAATTATCGATTCTTAAGTATAATCATCGCACAAATTACCCCTTTTGTCACTTCGTGTCACTTTCCCAATGGCAGTTGTTAAATTTACAGCAGGCTTTTAATAAGGCTCGGAAAGGAATATTGTTCTTAGGAGCAAAACGACAAGGAATCGCAGACAGAATAAAATCAAAAAAGATACCTGCTTTTTACGCAAGTATCTTTTAATCATTTACCAGTTTTCGTCATCATTTTCTGTATACTGCTGAGTATCGGCCTGTGTATTACCCTCATCCTCGGAAGTATCTTCAGTTGACGCTTCTTCAGTTGTTTTTTCCTCTTGTGTTGTAGTTTCCTGCGGTCCCCATACGAAAAGGAATACCTCCTTGCCCTTTTCATAGGTAGCTCCGGCTTCAAGTGATGTATCGGAAACAATACCCTCAATTTCTCCCGTGGTGTTGAGCTTAATTTCTTTTTTTACGGAGAAGCCGAGCTTCGTAAGAATCTGGGAAGCCTGCTCATATTTGACACCGTTAATTCCCGATGTCGGGAATGTAATAATTTCTTTACCCTTGCTGACAGTAAGAATAATCTTTGAGCCCTTCTCAACCTTTGAGCCGACCTCAAGGCTCTGCGAAATTACGTAACCCTCTTCAACGTCAGATGAGTATATCTCATTCTTCTCAATCGAGAAATTATTCTTATAGTAAGCATTATCTATAACGTCGCCCTCATAATCCTTACCTACAAAGTTAGGAACATCAACTGCCTCAGTTAAGGCAACTGTCGTTTTCTCAAAATCAGGAAGATTGATAACACCTGTCTGCCAAAGCACAACAAAGGCAAGTGCAAGGATAATAATAATTGATGCAATAACAATTATCACGGAAGAACGATTATGTCTCTTCTGTGCCTCCTCACGAATCTGAGAAGTGTAATCCTCCTCATCAGGCTCATCAATAATTCTCTGTGGCTGCTGACGAACAGGGGCGGGCTTTACAGGCTCATATTCATAACCCGATGCCGCAGCACTTGGTGAAGCTGACAGCTCTGCACGAAGCTCTTCAACATTTCTCGTTCTGTCCTCAGGAAGAATCTGCAAAGCATTAACAAGTCCGTTAATTACATATGCAGGAAGCTGTTCGGCAAATCTGCCCGGAACCATAAGTCTGTCATTTGTAATACGCTCTGTTGCATCAATCGGGTCTGTACCGATAAGCGTTCTGTATAAAACTGCACCAAAACCGTAAATATCCGTCCATGTACCCTGTCTTCCCTCAAAGCCATACTGCTCAAATGCGGCATAACCCGGGAAAAGCTGCTGCTTCAATTCACTTCTTGCCGAGCGAACCTGACCTATGCTGAAGCCTGTGATTCGGATTTTTCCGTCAGTGGCAACAATAAGTGTAGACGGTGAAATTCCTCTGTGAATAATTCCCGAGGAATGAAGTGTTCCGAGTGTTGAAAGCACGGGCATCAAAAGCGGTCTTGCCTGGTCCCATGAAATGTATCCGACATTATTACGAAGAAGATACTCTCTTAATGTTATTCCGTCAACGTTTTCAGTAACAACATAGCAGGTACCATTACCCTCAAGAATATCGAGCACCTTGATAAGCGCCGAAAGTCCGCTGAGCTTCATAATCTTACGCCACATCTCAATAAAGCTCTGAAGGCATTCACCGAATATTCCCTCAAGACCTGCAGCTGATGCGACACAAAGAGATTTCGGGTCACGTTCAGCAATACCCTGTGGAAAAAACTCACGGATATTAACGCTAATCCTGTTCTTAATGTCGTATGCCATATAAGTAGCTCCGTCGCCGTTATAGTCAAGGAGCTTTCCGACAAGATATCTGTTACCGAGCACTGTTCTGATCGGAAGATAAGGCTCGATTTGTTTTGAATCTGCGTGAAAACCGCAATACGGGCACTGCTTCTCATTACCGATGTCCTGCATACAGCTCATGCACAAATTATCTGAATTGATCATCACTATACCTTCCCTCTCAATTCACATTTCAGCTTATAATACCACAATTTGTAGTGGTTTGTCAAGTTTATGAAGATTACAATATGGTTACAAACACTTTACTTATAAGTGAGTTTATGTTATTATTCTAACCGGGTGATAATAATGAACAGCTTGCAAAAAAGCAGAATTGCGTGGATTGATATGGCAAAAGGATATGGAATAATATTCATCATTTTGTCCCATCTTCAGACAGATAATTTCGGTTATTTTTTAAACAGCTTTCACGTACCGTTGTTCTTTTTCCTGTCGGGCTTTGTATTTTCGGCAAGAAAGGATTTTAAAGAATTTTTCATCGAAAAGTGCAAATCACTGCTGTTTCCTTATTTATACTTAGGTGTACCGATGATGCTCTTTCACACCGCACTATCCACATATTATGACAGATCATTTTTAACAACACAAAAAGTAACCGATATGATGTTAAATTACGTTTTGCAGGAAAGAATGTGGACAATATGGTTTTTAACGTGCCTGTTTTTACTTGAACTTATATTTTATTTCCTTGTCAAAAAGATAAAAAGCACTTCCGTTATCGGTATTATTTCGGCTTTAATGGCGATTGCAGGGCTTGTCTATTACAGGTTTATCGGTAAAGAATTGCCGTGGAATGTTGATATCTGCTTTACGGCAATTCCATTCTTCTATGTCGGATATCTCTGCAAATGCAATAAAGAAAAATTTGAAAAAATGTTTTTTACAAAGAGAAGAAATTGTGCTTTGCTTTTCATTTTCACGGTAATATGCATTGTGTCCTTCTATATTAATTCAAGGCTGACATCAGAGCATTTCAATATATTCCATTCCACATACGGAAATCCGCTGATAACCTACATCGGAGCATTTGCAGGAATATTTGCTGTTGTTATTTTCTCTCAGCTTTTCACATTAAAATTCATCCGATTCATCGGTATAAACTCAATTCTTTACTTCGGTCTTCATCAGACAATATTTATTCCGTGTACAAGATTTGTATTATCTGCAGTTCATCTTGATAAGCTCCCCGAAAGTCCTTCAGGAAACATAATTTTCGTTATCATTCAGTTTGTTTTAATTATAACCGCACTTACGATTCTGCAGATTATTATAGATAAAATTAAATCACACAACAAAAAAACCTCTGCCGTTTAAAGCAGAGATTTTTTCTTTTATCGAATAATCAGTAACAGTAATTTTTATTCTGAAGTAATTTCATAGAAAATTACATTGTTTCCGCCGAGGGTATCGGAAATTGTGATTTTGCCGTCCTTTATCTCAACAGTTTCGGTCACGGGAACAAGCTGTGCACATTCCTCATACTTAGCCTTAAGATTTTTCATATACAAATCCCTTGCCCAGCCGTACTGAAGAACCGTTCCGTTTTCGATTACTCCGTCATCGGGTGACCATGCGAAGCAATCATCTGTGATATTGTATTTTACTCTGTCCTCCTGCCACTCATCGAAGAAGTTACAGTTATCATCAAGAAGATATTTTGTAACCTTAACTGTCTTTCCGTCAAGCTGAGGAACACTTGCCTCAACAGTAATATTCATTTTTTTCGTGTAATCAACATCATTTTTATAGTTATATGCCATTACACGAAGAGTTCCTGTTTTCTCATCCCAGCCTGCAAGGCAATCGGACTCAACACCTGCTCTTGCGATAACCTTAGAAGCTGTTACATCAGCCTTTTTGCTGTCAGCAAACTTATAGATGTTATTTGCAACATGGTAGCTTATTGTAGGATAACCTTCAATGAGTCCGTTTGTAAGGAAATCCCATGAGGAAAAATAGTCAGCTCCGCTATCAATAGCCTGCTTGAAAAGTCGGGCATCATAGCCTGCCTGGTATGTAAAGCCGGTTGTTCTTGAAAAAAGCTGGTCATCACTCGAGCCACGGCTGTTGCCCGAAAGAATTCTGCCCTCGTCAACGCCGTAAATAAGATTGTTCAGTCCGTATCCCTCCGCACAATCCTTGAGATGTGCGATAGTTTCGGGAAGAGTATAACCCTTTGTGTACTTGCCCGGCTTTGCGTCGTAGAACGAAGCGGAAAGGAAGCAGATTCTTGTACCTACTCTGCCTGTCGCATAGTTTCTGCCGTTTGCACAATGCTTGATAAATTTGCATTCATCCCAAAGGCCTTCGGTAACGGTCATTGCGTGTGCACCGACAAAAACGTCCTTGCCGATTACATCAATCAGAGCCTGAACTGTGTAATCATAGAGCTTGAAGTAAGCAAGTGCGCTGTCATCGGGGTCACCGCCCTTAGCCATAAACCAGTTGCTGTTTTCAAATTCCGTCATACAGCCGAATCGCCATGTCTTAACCTCATCAAGTCCGAATTCATCAACAAGTGCGGTTGCAATAGCCTTGATATAAGTATAATACTGCTTGTAGTCATCTGGCGGATAAAGATTAACCTCAAAATATCCGATATCATCAGCTGTTGTGAGCTTCTGCGGAACACTTCCTAATTTAAGGTGAGGCTTTGCACCGAGATTAAGAATACCATGACAGTTTGCTATAAGTCTTGAAAAATCGTAATCATCGAGCACGGTTCTGTCTGACGGGTCCTTGAACATATCACGGGTACTGTTACCGCCCGAGCACTGCATGAGCTGAACATAATCAACATAATCGAAAATATCATATTTTTCGTTATTCTTCGCATTGACAAACTGTGTGCCCATTTCCCACACATTTACATTATCAACGATATTCGGAATAGTGTCCCCGAGCTTTTCTGTATCAACCTTGTACTTTACAGAGCTGTCACCCTGCACAAATGCACCGAAGGACGAGAAGAAAAGTCCGATTGTTGTAAAAATGGAAATTAAAACCTTAAGCATATTATCCCCCTGTTTTACAAAAGCAACACCATAGAAAGTACAGTGTTGCTTATTGTTTTATTTCAATGTAATTTCACCGTCTTCAACGTCAACTGTAATTGATGTGAGCGGATTATCAATACTGTCGATAATCTTTGTTGCGATTTTATCCTCAACATCTCTGCGGATATTATTACGAAGGTCACGTGCACCTCTTGAGCCGCCGACACTTTTCCTTGCGATATAATCAACCGCATCACAGGTATAGTTGAATGTGATACCCTTATCAGAAAGCGGACCCTTGAATTCATTAAGCATAAGTATAGCGATTCTTTTGAAATCATCTTCAGTAAGGTCATTGAATACAATCACCTCATCAACTCTGCCGATAAATTCGGGACGAAGGAACTCACGAAGAGCCTTCATAGCCTTTTCTTTATTTGCATCGCTTTGAGTCTTGGCAAAGCCCAAAGCACCCTCAGAACGATTACTTCCCGCATTTGAAGTCATAACGATAACGGTATTTTCAAAGCTGACAGTTCTGCCCTGTGCATCTGTAATTTTACCTTCATCAAGAATCTGAAGAAGAATATTCATAACGTCGGGATGTGCCTTTTCAATCTCATCAAAGAGAATTACGGAATACGGCTTACGGCGAACCTTTTCTGTGAGCTGTCCTGCCTCGTCATAACCTACATATCCCGGAGGAGAACCGATAATTCTCGAAACGGAGTGCTTCTCCATAAACTCGGACATATCAAGACGGATAAGTGTTTCCGGAGTATCGAAAAGCTCATTTGCAAGCTGCTTTACAAGCTCTGTCTTGCCGACACCTGTAGGTCCGACAAAGATAAACGACGACGGTCTTCTGCGTGGGCTAATCTGAATTCTGCCACGGCGGATTGCCATTGCAACCATATCCACAGCCTCGTCCTGTCCGATAACCTTTGCCTTGAGCTTCTTATCAAGGTCAGCGAGTCTTCTCAAATCGCTTTCAACAATCTTCTGTGCCGGGATGCCTGTCCAGAGCTGAATAACACGTGCAAGGTCTTCCTCAGTAACAGGTGAATTCTCAATAAGCGGAATGAGCTGATTAATGCGTGTTTCGACAGTCATTATATCCTGCTTTACCTTTGCGATAGCCTCATAATCGGGACTTTCCGCTTCCATAAGCTCCTGCTCACGTATGATAAGATTTGCCTTTTCATTGAGCTTATTTTCATATTCGCTGATATTTTTATTCTTAAGATTTGCACAGGTACAAGCTTCATCAAGCAAATCTATTGCCTTATCGGGCAAAAATCTGTCATTGATAAATCTTTCGGAAAGTGTTACTGCTGTGTAAACAAGGCTGTCCGAAATCTGAACCTTGTGATAATCCTCGTAATACTCCTTGATTCCGAGGAGCATCTGATATGTGTCATCTATTGACGGTTCTTCAACCTTTACAGGCTGAAGACGTCTTTCGAGTGCGGCATCCTTTTCAATGTACTTTCTGTACTCTGTGAAGGTTGTTGCACCGATAATCTGAACCTCTCCACGGCTGAGCGCAGGCTTTAAGATGTTTGCGGCATTCATTGAGCCTTCGGAGTCACCGCCTGTACCGACAAGATTATGCACCTCATCAATAAAGAGAATAATATTACCGTCAGCCTTAACTTCCTCAACAAGGCCCTTTACTCTGCCCTCAAACTGTCCTCTGAACTGTGTGCCTGCAACAAGAGAAGTGAGGTCTAAAAGCTGAATTTCTTTATTAGCGAGCTTTGCAGGAACATCGCCCGAAGCAATTCTCAATGCGAGTCCTTCTGCAATAGCTGTTTTACCTACACCCGGCTCACCGATAAGACAGGGATTATTCTTTGAACGTCTGCAAAGAATTTGAATTGTACGGTAGATTTCGTTATCTCTGCCGATAATTCTGTCAATCTTGCCTTCCTTAGCCTTGCGTGTAAGGTTTGTACAATAAAGCGGAAGGAACTTTCTCTTTTTGTTGTTCTTCTCGCCTTTTTTCTTTTTCTGATTGTTATCAGGCTTTGCATTATCATCATCGGTGACATCGGTAAAGCCCTCATCCTTTTCGGCATCCTTGCCCATAAAGCCCTGCATAAACGGGAATGTCGGTGTTCCGCCCGGCTCGAAGCCCTGGCCGTCATCGCCCATACCCATCATTGCACCGAACTGCTCACTCATTGCTTCGTAATCATCCTCGGTGATGCCCATATTTTCCATCATCTGCTTAATCGGACCTGTTGACTCCATCGCACATTTAAGGCAAAGTCCCTCTTGGTGAGAGCTTTTGTCCCCGTCCATACGAGTCATAAATATAACTGCAGGTCTGATACCGCATTTACTACACATTACTTGCTTCATACTTTAAATTCTCCTGATTATTGCTTTGCTTTTCTTTCCTTAAACTGTCTTATAACACCCGGGATGTAGCTTGTGAATGCTATAATTGTCAACACTGCAGAAAGTGCAACAAGTACAAGCATGAGCCAGTCGGGTATTGTCCAGAAATCGAACGCACCGACATCGGGAGCGAACGCAAAAAGGAATATCATAACGAAATAGAACACAAAGGTTGATACCTTGCCGTAAATTTCAGCCGCACTCGGACGAAGACCTATTGCAATCATAAATCCGCCGAAGCATACCATAACAGCTTCCTTAATGATAAATATAAGGAAAATCCAGCTGAATGTCTTAACAAGCTCTTCAGAGCTGTTGCTGAAGGTAATATACAAAAGCACGGCAATAGTAATCTGTGTGAGCTTGTCCGCAACAGGGTCAAGCACCTTACCGAGGTCACTTATCTGATTAAAACGACGTGCTATTTTTCCGTCAAGAAAGTCCGAAATGCCCGAAAGAGCAAGTACGGCAACCGACCATATAATTTCTCCCTTTAAAAAGAGATAAGCGAAAATCGGAACCATTATTATTCTTGCGAAAGACAGAGCATTCGGAACTGTCTTCCAGTTTTTAAACAAATCCTTAAACATATTGTCCTCCTGTCAGCTTAGAAATTCAAGCTGTTAAGTATTTTTTCGTTATTTACGACGAATGAAACAATCCTTGAGCTTTCGATTGCCACGACGTAGTCACTATTATACACCACATTAACGGATAACTGCAAGAGCATACAGATAATTATTATTGCAAATAATCCGCAAATCATGCCGACGATAAGTCCGAGTACACCGTTAACCTGCTTTAACACGGGAATCTTAAAGAACTTATCTATTATGTGAATTAACCACTTTAAAAGAACGAACAGTACAAAGAACAGCAACACGAGCACTGCAATTTTTGCAATCGGTTCATCCGCATTGCCTAAAAGTGATGTGTTAGCCCTAAGAAAATTATATGCAGGCTCTGTAAGAATTTTAGCACACACAACTGCAATTATCCAAGAAACTGAATCAAGAACAGTTTTAACAAAGCCTTTCTTTGAATACCAGAAGGTAATCAAAGCAAAAACAAGAATCAATGCGACGTCAACGATAAAATCATTCACTGTCAGTCACCCTTTCGTCTGTGTTGCCTCTTGTTTTATAACACTTGAGTCCGACACTTGTTAATACATATACCTTGCCCGAATCAATCTGTACCTCAACGGGGTCTCCGTCAAAACAGATTTCGCCGAGCTGTTTTCCTTTATTGTTATAAGTCTTCACAACATTGTCAAAGAGAACGGCAGTATAGCTTCCGTCTGTTGCGGCATCTCTGACAGGTGCGTCAAAGTCTAAAGAAAATCTCTCACCGTTGGAGCTTGAATAGCACGTTAATTTATTAAGCGATTCACTTCCGAATTTAGACAGCACAAGAACAGAATTGCCGTTCGATGCAACATCATACGAGCAGAGTGAATCAGACTGAAAATCCTCATTCTTCTGTCGGTCTTTGTTCGACTTGATAAACGAGCGCATATTATCGCAGATTACAGCGATATTTGTACCCTTTACGTAATCAACACGGATTATTGTCGAATTCGGATAATCAAAGGATTCAACAGTTTCCTTCTTTGACAACTCAAATATGTAGAGCTTGGAATAAATAGAGCCGTCCTTAGCTCCGATTACACCGACAGCGGCAAATTTTCCGTTATCCGAAAGTGAAATTGCGCTGATTCTTTCGGTCTTGAAGTTATACGTAAACTGCTCATTACGGCTCTTTGTATAAGCCTTGAAGACAGACTGACATTCATCAGAATATGTGCCGATTGCGTAATTGCCGCCCTTTCCGATTGCGGCGGCCATAAGATTCTGCTTTTCCTCAAATTCCGCAACAATCTCCGAGCCGCTCTGAATCCTGTACTTTCCCGAATTCAGATCATAAACGATTGCCTTTGAGCCCTTGAGCTTCATAACAGGATTTGAATAAACATGACTCTGCGGCATAATTTCCTTAGCCGTCGGAGTGAGAACCGTTGTTTTATTTTTTAAAAGGAGGAAAAGATTTGAATTGTTTATGTCAATACTTTTAACCTCGCTCGCATTTATTGAATACGGGTAGCCGTCACCTGCTGAAAAGCTCATAAAATAAGCCTTAACATCAGTTGCGATAGCTGTTAAAGTCAGGTTACCGAGCTTCTGTGCGGCAGTAGCCGTAATAAGAAGCACAACCATCACAGTAACAATCACCGTCAGAACAAACTGTAATTTACCGTGTTTTTTCTTCTTAGTCTTTTTTACATCCTCAGCCAAGCTCAACCCTCCTCATAGGTCACCTTGTTAAGATACAAACCGCACGCAGGAGCTGTTCGTCCTGCATTTGACCTGTCCTTTGATAATATTATACCTTCAATTGTGTCCTTTTCAATTCTATTTTCTGAAATTTCTATTAACGTGCCGACCATAATCCGCACCATATTATACAAAAATCCGTTACCATCAACGAGAAAATCCACCTCGTCACCGTGTCTTTCGACCGAAAACGAATAAATTGTCCTCGTTGTATCCTCGACAGAGCTTCCCGAAGCACAGAATGCAGAAAAATCATATGTACCGACAAACTGCCGTGCCTGCTCATTGAGAAATACGGCATCAATTTTCTTTTTATAGTGGTATGCATAATCCTTAAGAAACGGATTTTTCGAGGTTGAATTCCATATTCTGTAAAGATACTGCTTGCGTCTGCAATCGTATCTTGAATGAAAATCCGCAGAAACCTCTTCGCAGGATTTTACACTGATACTGTCGGGCAGAACTGCATTGAGTGCACCTGTCAGCTTATAACATTCTATTTCGTTTTCCGTACGAATATTACAGCAAAAATCATTTGCGTGCACACCGGAATCTGTTCTTGAACATCCCGTCACGTTTTCACGAACACCGAGAATTTTTTCAATTGCATTCTGCAATTCTTCCTGAACCGTAATATCATTCGGCTGAACCTGCCAGCCGTGATACGATGTGCCGTCATACATAAGCCTTAAGAGAAGAT
Source organism: Ruminococcaceae bacterium UBA1767 (assembly GCA_002315505.1). Lineage (GTDB taxonomy): Bacteria > Bacillota > Clostridia > Oscillospirales > Acutalibacteraceae > CAG-488. The sequence goes on along the minus strand of DCGX01000082.1, from coordinate 70,375 downwards.
TTCTCATTTCACGAGCACCGCCCCTAAGAAATGGTTAAGAAGAACAACTCCGGCAACATAAACGGCAATTACAACGAGTGATACAAAATCGCCTGTATGGAATTTCATCTGCTTCATTCGTGTTCTGCCCGGTCCGCCTGTATAGCATCGGCAATCCATTGCATCTGCAAGCTCGTAGGCTCTTCGTATCGACGAAACAAAAAGCGGAACAATTATAGGTACAAGTGCCTTGACTCGCTGAATGAAATTTCCGTCCTCAAGGTCTGCGCCTCTCGCCTTCTGTGCGTTTGTGATTCGGTCAATCTCATCAATAAGCGTAGGAATAAATCGAAGCGCAAGTGTCATCATCATCGCAAGTGTTGAAACCGGAATTTTAAATAGCTTGAGCGGACTCAGCAGCTTTTCGAGTGCGTCCGTAAGCATTGTCGGTGTTGTTGTGTAGGTAAGAATCGAGCTGAACACAACAAGGCATATAATTCTGATTGCCATAAATAATGCCGTGAAAATTCCGTTAGTTGTAATGTGAATGAACTTCCAGTCAAGAAGCGGTGTTCCGCCCTTGATATAAAATATATTCAATATCGAAGTAAATACTACAATTATTGCAATCGGCTTCATACTTTTAAGGACCATTTTAAACGGTACCTTTGAAAGCAGAATTACAAGCGCCGAAAACAAAAGCATAAGACCGAGTGCCGCAAAGTTTTTGCACAGGAAAATCGAAACGATAAATATAACCGTCAGAATAATTTTCATTCGTGCATCCATTCTGTGAACAGGCGAATCTACATTAAGATACTGTCCGATTGTTATATCCTTTATCATTGTGGCACCTCCTTTAATTTGCCTTATATTACCGCAAGAGCAGAATTTCTGTCCTGCAAAACAACATAATACTTATCTAAATTCCATTTAGTAATATTATGTTCGACATAATTCCAAATCATTTCATATTCATATTGATTTCTGATAATATGGTCATTAAACCTTGCTTGCCATATTTTTCGTTTAGAAATACATTCTGCCTGATTTACTCTTTTAGTTGTTATTGATTTAAGTGTACAAATCACATCAAACAATGTAGGGCAGGGGCTCTGCTCCTGCCATGGCTTGTTTAAAGCAACAATCAAATGAACATGATTAGGCATAATAATATAATTATCAATTTTAACATTTATGTATCTGTTTTGGATATTTTTTATTTCTTCATCTATAATATTACCTATCATTGATTTAACAAAATTTTCTTGAGCATTTATCTTTCCGAAAATACATTTGTTTTCAAACGAACAAATAGTCACAAAATAATATCCGTTCGAACTGTAATCAAAGTTTTTTAATCTGATTGATTTGGTCATAATCTCTATTTCCTTCGGAAATCGGCAGGAGCAGAGCCCCCTGCCCTACAATAATATATATCACATTATTAACACTCTGAAACAACAACCGGTGTCAACCTATCCTACTGTTTTCTACTTAAAATTTCCACAGCCTTATCAACTGTATATGCGTTACCTAAATCAATACCCTTGTCCTTGAGCAACTGAAAAATCTTTGAAACCTGCGGAATATTAAGTCCGATTTCGGTAAGTCTTTCGCCGTTTTTATAAACCTCGTCAACCGTGCCGTACATTTCAACCCTCGAATTATTCATTACAAGCACCTTTGTTGCGAGCTTTGCGACATCCTCCATACTGTGAGAAACAAGCAAAACCGTACTACCCGTACTAGTTCTGTAATCGGATATCATTTTAAGTATTTTATCTCTGCCCCGAGGGTCAAGTCCCGCTGTCGGCTCATCAAGAATCAATACCTTCGGCTCCATTGCAATAACTCCTGCAATTGCAACTCTTCTTTTTTCACCGCCCGACAAATCAAACGGAGATTTTTCGAGCAATTCCCTTTTAAGTCCGACATATTCCGCCGCTTTCATTACGCGATTATTAATTTCATCCTCCGAGAGCCTCATATTCTGCGGTCCGAAAGCAATGTCCTTATATGCGGTTTCCTCAAAAAGCTGATATTCGGGATACTGAAAACAAAGTCCAACCTTGAAACGAGCTTCTCTCGTAGCTTTTTTGTTAGACCAGATATCAGTTCCGTCAACAATCACACTGCCCTCATCAGGTCTGAGAATTCCGTTCAGATGCTGAACAAGTGTACTTTTGCCCGAGCCTGTATGTCCTATAATTCCGACAAGCTCTCCCTCGGCAATGTCAATATTTATGTTATCGAGTGCCTTTGTTGCATTCGGCGTACCGCTGTTATAGTAGTGAGTAACACCCTTTAAAGAAATAATCGGCATCACTTCACCTCCATAAGACGTGCAAGTGCTTCAGCACACTCGTTTTCGTCAAGTATATCATCGGGTAAATTCCAACCCATTTTCCTTAATCTGTAAGCAAGCTCAGTTGCCTGCGGAACATCAAGTCCGAGCATTTTAATCTGTTCAACATTTTTGAACACCTGCTTCGGGGTTCCGTCAAGTACAACTGTTCCCCTGTCCATTACGACAACTCTGTCAGCCCTTACCGCCTCATCCATATAATGAGTGATAAGAACAACAGTGATTCCAAGCTCCTTATTGAGCTTTTCGATTGTGCTCATAACCTCCTGCCTGCCTCTCGGGTCAAGCATTGCGGTCGGCTCGTCAAGTACGATGCACTCGGTATTCATCGCAATAACACCTGCGATTGCAACTCTCTGTTTCTGACCGCCCGATAGCTTGTGCGGCTCACGATTTCGAAATTCGTACATTCCGACAGCCTTCAGTGCATTATCAACACGTTTACGGATTTCAGAAGGCTCTATTCCGAGATTTTCAGGTCCGAAGGCTACATCGTCCTCAACAATTGTGGCAACAATCTGATTATCCGGATTCTGAAAAACCATACCGACAGTTCTGCGGATATCAATGATTTTATCATCCTCAAGCGTACTCATTCCGTTAACAGTAACTGTTCCCTTATTCGGAACAAGTATGCCATTCATCAGCTTTGCAACCGTAGATTTTCCGCATCCGTTACAGCCTAAAACCGCTAAGAATTGTCCTTTGGGCACAGAAAGGTTATAGCCGTCCATAACCTGTATGACGGCTGACTGTTCATCATTTGTTTCGTATGCAAATGACACATTATTAAATTCGATAATGTTTTCTGCGTTCATATAACCTGTCCGTTGTACCTTATTTTTTCCATATTGCCGATGCACCACACGGCAAAACCATTCCGCTCTGAGTTACGGGCAAACCGATTTCACTGCTGAAAAGCTCGCCCTTATATTTCGGAGCAATCACCGAGCCGAGTATGTATTCCATTACTGCAGGTGAAAGTCCTGTTGTGTATGAATTTATGAGAACCATTAACGGGTCATCGGAAAGCACCTGTGAGCAAAGCTCAACGAAGCCGTGAATCTCATTTTCGAGCTTCCATACCTCTCCGCCCGGTCCTCTGCCGTATGACGGCGGGTCCATAATAATTATGTCGTATTTATTGCCCCTGCGGATTTCACGCTGAACGAATTTTATGCAATCGTCAACAATCCATCTCACCGGCTTATCCGAAAGTCCCGATGCAACCGCATTTTCCTTCGCCCATGCGACCATACCCTTTGAAGCGTCAACATGACATACGCTTGCACCTGCGTTGAGTGCCGCAATGGTTGCACCGCCTGTGTAAGAGAAAAGATTCAGCACCTTAACAGGTCTGCCAGCCTTTCTGATAATTTCAGCGGTATAGTCCCAGTTTACAGCCTGCTCGGGGAAAAGTCCTGTGTGCTTGAAGCCCATCGTCTTAACATTAAATGTAAGATTTTTGTAGTCAATGCTCCACGCATCGGGAGTCTTTTTGAGTACCTCCCAGTGACCGCCGCCTGTCGACGAGCGGAAATAACGGGCATTCGCCTTTTTCCACATAGGATGCTTCTTCTCAGTCTTCCAGATTACCTGCGGATCGGGACGGATAAGTATAACGTCGCCCCACCGTTCAAGACGTTCACCGTCTGAGCAGTCAAGTAATTCATAATCTTTCCATCCGTCTGCAATTCGCATAGTGTTCAATCCTTTGTAAAACTATTTCAATTAGAGATGCTTCGTCGCAAAGCTCTTCGGAATTTCAATAAAATAAGTATATCATTCTGAGTGAAGCGAAGAATCTCATAAAATTTATATCAATCTTTCTTTAACAACCTCGGCAATTTCTTCGGCGAGAACCTGGATTTTTTCCTTATCCTTACCCTCGAGCATTACTCGTACAAGTGGTTCTGTACCCGAAACTCTTACGAGCACACGACCTGTTTCGCCAAGCTCTTTTTCAGCTGTCTTAATTGCCTTTTTAATTTCCTCGTCCTTATCGTAGCGAGCCTTACCCATCTGAGAAACACGCACATTGATAAGTACCTGCGGAAAAACTTCCATCTCTGCGGCAAGCTCGGAGAGCTTTTTGCCTGTTCTCTTCATTACTGCAAGCACCTGCAAAGCACTGAGCTGTCCGTCACCTGTTGAAGCATAGTCGAAGAATATAATATGTCCCGACTGCTCACCGCCGATTTTATAGTTATTTTCTTTCATATTTTCAAGAACGTATCTGTCACCGACCTTGGTTTTTTCGGTGTTAATACCGTTGTTCTTACAAAATTCAAAGAAGCCCATATTACTCATAACAGTTACAACTGCTGTGTCACCTGTGAGTACACCTCTTTGCTTCATATCCTTTGCACAGATTGCAATTATCTTATCACCGTCAACAACATCACCGTTTTCATCAACAGCAAGCATTCTGTCAGCATCGCCGTCAAACGCAAAACCGCAGTCGCACTTATATTCCTTAACAAATCTCTGCAAGCCTGCAAGAGCTGTTGAGCCGCAGTCACGATTGATATTGATTCCGTTAGGCATAGCTGACTTGATATGACAATCCACACCGACCTCTGTGAACAAATCGGGAGCGGTAATACTTGCGGCACCATTCGCACAGTCAAGAGCAACCTTGAAGCCCGACAAATCGATGTCTTCAACTGTACTCATAAGATGTCTTGTGTAATCAAAGGT
>DCGX01000082.1:64597-65264 GCA_002315505.1 Ruminococcaceae bacterium UBA1767 | reverse complement strand
ACAGGCGGAACTGTTACACCGTCAAGAATAATCGCCTCGATTTTCTCCTCAAGAGCATCTGGAAGCTTATATCCGTCAGCCTGGAAGATTTTAATGCCGTTATATTCGCACGGGTTGTGACTTGCCGTAATCATAACAGCGGCATCGTATTCATATTTTTTAACGAGAAATGCAACGGCAGGAGTAGGAAGAACACCCAGCTGCATTACGTCTGCACCAACAGAACAAAGTCCTGCCGTGATTGCAGAGCAAAGCATATTTGAAGAAATTCTTGTGTCCATACCGATCATTACTCTCGGTCTTTTCTTGTTTTCGTCAATGAGAACCATTGCGGCGGCTCTGCCTATCTGCATAGCAAGCTCGCAGGTCAACTCGGAGTTAGCAACTCCTCTTGCACCGTCTGTACCAAATAATCTGCCCATACTATTCTCTCCTTATTAAAGATCAAATTTCTGCTGTTCTGCCAACGGAACAGGGTTTTTATTTGTACCGCCACCCTCAGGCATAGGAAGTCCCATATGCCGATAGCCCGCAGGTGTTACCATTCTGCCTCTCGGTGTTCTTGAGAGAAAACCAATCTGCATTAAGTACGGCTCATATACGTCTTCGATAGTGATGGCTTCTTCACCGATTGCAGCTGCAATGGTTTCAAGTCCGACAGGTCCGC